>JAQTVA010000095.1 GCA_028707055.1 Candidatus Bipolaricaulis sp.
CGGCGGGCGCGGCGCTTACGCCGGGCGGATCGATGGGGATCGCCCTCGCGACGGGCGATGTCACGCTGGGCGCGCTCGGAACGGTCACCTACTGCGACGGCGATGCGGTGATCGGCTTCGGGCACCCGTTCCTGTCGAACGGCGCATCCGCGTTCCCCCTGACGACGGCGCCGATCATCGACACGATGAAGTCGTTCGAGGCTTCGTCCAAGCTGGGTCGTTTGGGCGGCGTGATTGGCGAGATCAGCCAAGATCGTACCGCGGCCGTCGGGGGCCGCGTCGGCGGCGTGGCGAAAACCATAGGGCTGGAGTACGCGGTCTACGACCTCGACCGCGGCATCGACCAGACGTTCGACATCGACGTTGTCGATCTGCCGCGCCTGATGCCGGAGTTGCTGTTCTCATCAGGCCTCGAGGCGACCGATCTCACGCTCGATCGGATCGGCCCGGGGACGGTCGAGGTGCGGGTCCAGATTCAGGGGGAGGGGATGCCCACGCTCGAGAGGAAGGACGTCTTCCTGAGCGTGAGCGACGTCGCCGTGTATGCCCCGTGGCAGTTGGCGGAGATCGTCGCCGCCCTTCAGTACAACGAGTTTCGGGGTCCGGAGATCAAGCGGATTGCGGCATCGATCCGGATCGACGAAGCGTTGCGCGCTGCCGAGATCGAACGGCTCGAGCTGGATTCCTCGATCTACGCGCCCGGAGACAGCGTCCGATTTGAGCTCGCCGTGCAGACGTTCCAGGGCGAGTGGATCGATCTGCAAGGGACGTTGGCGATCCCGCTGTATCTGGACGCCGACTATCTCGTCGTCCGCGCGTACGGTGGGCCGCGTCTCATCGAGGCGGGAGAGCAGCCCCAGACTTTCGAGAGCCTCGAGGATGTCGTCGAGACGATCGAGTCCCTCCCCTCGTATGAGACTCTGACGGTCGAGCTGTTCGCCCTCGATCCGTACTCCCCGCGAGCGAACGCGCTGTTCGGGGTAGCCAAGGTGACGCGCGACTTCCCGGGCCACGTCGTGATCGGCGAGCGGGAAGTAACCGCCATCCTGCAGCTTGGAGGCGGGCAGGAGACCCCCGCGCCGAGCGGCGGCTCCAACTGGTAGGCGGCGTGTTCTCGATCCGCGACCTGGCGGCGGTGATGGACGGAGTCCTCGCCCGGGAGGGCGCAGGGACGCCGCTGCGGTGTGCCGTCGATTCACGCCGCGTGGTCCCCGGCGACGTCTTCTTCGCCCTGCCGGGCGCGAGGACGGACGGACACGCCTTCCTCGACGACGCCTTCCGCCGCGGCGCCGTGGGCGCCGTGGTTCTCCCCGGGAAGCCGCTGCCATCGTCCGCGACGAACGTCATCGCTGTGCGCGACGTCCTCGCCGCGCTTCACGCCGCGGCCCGCGCCTGGCGTGAGCGCTTCCGGATTCCCCTCGTGGCGATCACCGGCAGCAACGGGAAGACGACGACGCGCAACCTCCTCGCGCACCTGCTCGGCGGCGCGCCCACCGTGTACTCGCCGCACGAGAACTACAACACGGAGATCGGCCTTCCCGCGGCGCTCGCCTCGATGCCGCCCGGCACCGAGGTCGGCGTGTTCGAGTTCGGGGCGGAGAAGCCCGGGGACATCGCCTTCCTCGCCGAGCTCCTCCGCCCGACGGCGGCGGTGGTGACGTCGGTCGGCGAGAGTCACCTGGGCGGCCTCGGGACGCTCGACGGCGTGGCGCGTGAGAAGTGGAGCCTCATTGAGGCGCTGCCGACAGGGGCCCCGGCGTTCGTGAACGCCGACTCGCCGCGCCTGCGGGCGCTGGCGGCGGCCGCACCGCGCGTGAGGTTGGTGACCGTCGGACTGCATCACGGCGCGGTCCGTGGACGTCTGGCTCACGCCGTCCCTCGCCTTGACGTCGAGGTCGTTGATCCACCGCTCCGACTCTCGACCCAGCTCATCGGGGCTCACAACGCGACGAACCTGCTCTTGGCGGCGGCGTGCGCCGGCCAGATGGGGGTTTCGCCTCGCCGTATTGAAGAGCGAGCGGCCACGTTCCTGCCTGTGGCTCACCGGATGCAACCCCACACCACTCGCTTCGGTGTCCTTCTCGACGACACGTACAACGCCAACCCGGCGTCCATGGCCGCAGCCCTCGAGGTTCTCGCCGCGTACCGCGGTGCCGGGACGCGGCGCGTGTTCGTCTACGGCGACATGCTCGGACTGGGCCGCGTCGAGGAAACCCGTCACCGTGAGGTGGCCGAGCTTGTCGCGCGTCTCGGGATCGACGAGGTCTACCCGGTGGGCGAGCGCGCGACGGCGGCGTGCCGAGCGATGGTCGGCTCGGTGGCCGTCGAGTTCGTCGAGCGCGAGCGACTTGCGCGGTTCCTCGCGGCGCGTCTGACTCCGGAGCGCGACGCGGTCGTCCTCGTCAAGGGCTCCCACGATCTGGGCCTCGATCAGGTGGTTCGCGATCTCCTCGCATCCTCATCGACGTAGAGGGGCACGATCTCGAAGCGGTCGACGTCGACCCATCCCCGGTCGGTGAGTTTGAGGTGCGGGATCACCGGCAGGGCGAGGAACGAGAGCGTCATGAACGGACTCGGGAGCCGGCAGCCCAAGGCGTGGGCGGCGGCTTCAAGCCGGGTCTGGGCGGCGGCGACCTCCTCGATCGGCCGGGGCGACATCAATCCGGCGATGGGAAGCGCCAGTTCGGCCACGACGCGATCGCCGTCAACGATGACCTGGCCGCCGCCGAGCTCTGACAATCGACGGACGGCCGTCCTCATCGCGACGTCGTCCGTCCCGACCACGATCAGGTTGTGGCTGTCGTGGGCTACCGTGGACGCGAGCGCTCCCGAAGAGAGGCCGAAGCCGCGCACCAGGCCGACGCCGACCCGGCCGGTGCCGCGGTGCCGCTCGACGACAGCGAGCTTGAGGAGGTCGCGCGCCGGATCGGCGACCACGTCGCCGTCGACGACGCGCGGCGAGACCCTCTCCTCGTCCGTGACAAGGCCCTCGGGGTGGGCGACGAGGGCGCGGACGACCCCGCGAGGCGCCGCCGGGATGCGAAACGGGGTCTCGGGAAGCCTAATGCAGAGTGAGTTCCGTGCGGCGGGCGACGTGCCGGAGGCGGGACCGCCGTCCCCATCGACGCGCCGCCCCCCTGCGTAGACGTCGCAGATCGCGAACGTCTTGAGATCGGAGAGGACAAGGAGATCGGCCGCGTACCCCGGCGCGATGGCGCCGATCCCTTGGATGCCGTAGGCACGGGCGGCATGGATCGTGGCCGCGGCGACGGCGGTCTCGGCGGGAATTCCGGCGGCGACCGCCCGGCGGATCATCCCGTCGATGTGCCCCTCTCGAAGGATCGTTTCGGCATGACGGTCGTCGGTGCAGAAGTGAACGAACGGCGCGGTTCGCTCGGTGAGCAGGGGCAGGAGTTCGTCGAGGTTCCGCGCCGCCGATCCCTCGCGGATGAGGATATGCATGCCGGCGGACATCTTCTCCTCGGCCTCCGCGAGCGTCGAACATTCATGGTCCGTCTGCGGACCGGCGGCGATGTACGTCGCGAGCGCATCGCCGCGCAGACCGGGCGCGTGCCCGTCGATCGGCCGCCCTCGGGCGGCGCGAAGCTTGGCCATGACTTCCGGATCTCCGCGGACGACGCCCGGGTAGTTCATCACCTCGCCGAGGCCGAGCACGCGCTCCCACCCGAGCAAGAGGGCGATCTCCTCCGCGCCGATCCGCGCGCCCGACGTCTCGAACGGGCTCGCGGGCACGCAGGATGGGGCCATGAAGAACACGCGGAGCGCCAACCCTTCGGTGTCCGCGAGCATCTGGCGCACTCCGTCGACTCCGAGCACGTTGGCGATCTCATGCGGGTCCGCGATGACCGTGGTCGTGCCGTGGGGGAGGACGGCGTGGGCGAACGACGCCGGAGACAGCTGCGAGCTCTCGATGTGGACGTGCGTGTCGATGAGCCCCGGAACGAGGTAGGTCCCGTCGACGTTCACGGAACGCCGCGCATCCGCGCCGAACCCGATGATGCGCCCGCCGCCGATCAGGACGTCGGCGGTGCGAAACCGCCCGGAGAACACGTCCAGCACCCGTCCCCCGCGCAGCGCCAGGTCGCCCCTCATCGCGAACCTCCTTCCGTCCCCACGGTCGGAACGGGGGCGAAGCCGAGGGATTCGAGCACCGCGGCGTCGGAGTGGGGGAGGAACTCCCCGCGAACGATCTGGAACGTCTCGTGCCCCTTTCCCGCCAGGAGGAGGACGTCGCCGCGGCCCACTCTTCCCGCCGCGTGGGCGATGGCCTCGCAACGATCGAGGATGCGGACTGCGCGATGGGCGAAAGCGTCGATTCCGGACTGGATCTCGTCCAAGATGGCCGAGGGGTCTTCGTACTTCGGGTTGTCCTGCGTCAGGATGACGGCGTCGGCGAGGCGGCTCGCGATCTCGCCCATTTCGCCACGTTTGCCGCGATCACTCCCCCCGGCGCAGCCGAACACCACGACCACTCGATCGTAGATGCGGCGCGCTGCGGAGAGGACCTGGAGCAGTCCGTCGGGCGTGTGCGCGAAGTCGACGATCGCGTCAGCGCCGTCGTCGCGGCGGAAGACGTTCCAGCGACCGGGGACGGCGGGCAGCGTGCGGAGTCGCTCGACGGCGAGCGGCCACGGGGCACCGACGGAGAGGGCGGCGCCCAGCGCCGCCAGGGCGTTCGACGCGCCGTACGGGCCGTGGACCGGAACCGTGACGCGGGCGGCGTCCCCGCCGTACGCTACGGCTATGTCGATCCCGATGGCCGTTTCCCCCTGAAGGTCCGCTCGCAGGTCGGCGCCCGCGCCGAGCCCGTACAGGAGCACGCGGCAGCGACAGAGCTTCCGAAGTGCCGTCGAGTACGAGTCGTCGGCGTTGAGTACGGCGACGGCGGCCGGGGAGAGGCCGCGGAACAAGAGGGCCTTGGCCGCTCCGTAGGCGTCGAGCGTTCCGTGAAGGTCGAGGTGATCGCGGGTGAGGTTCGTGAATACCCCCACGTCGAAGGCCACCTCGTCGAGGCGGTGCTGTTCGAGACCGATGGACGAAGCCTCTAGAACCAAGGTCGTCTTGCCCTCGTCGAGGGTCTCGCGCGCAATCCGCTGAACCGCCGAGCTGGAAGGGGTGGTGAGCGCGCGCAGGCCGCGGTCGAGATTCTCGACCGTGCCGATCACCGCGGTCGCCTCCCGGCCGAGCAGGTGAGCGACGAAGTGGCAAACGCTCGTCTTCCCATTCGTGCCGGTGACGCCGATGGTGCGCAGGCGACGCATCGGGTGGTCATAGAAGGCGGCCGCCCACCGTGCCAGTTCGAGGCGCCCGTCGGCGACGACCCAGTGGGGGAGCGGGCCGACATCGATCTCCCGCTCGGCGACCACGGCCGCCGCTCCACGCGCCACCGCGTCGGCGATATGAGCGTGCCCGTCGTCGTGGGTTCCACGGTGCGCGACGAAGAGGGCTCCGGGCGTCACCGCACGCGAGTCGTCCGTCACCCCCTCGATCGGCACCTCGGCCCATTCGCCGGGGCAGAAGATGCGGAGGTCGGCGGCGAGATCACGCAGGAGCTTGGTCATCGGCTCCTCGCATCCGGTAGACGTAGATCGGGTAGCCGTCCCGAGCCTCCCCGATGACATCGGGCTCCCACCCCCACATCGGGTGGTAGTACGACACCACGCGCGACCCTGCGCGCAGCGTGCTCTTCAACCGCTCCTGCAGCTTGAAGTTCGACGTCGCCGAGAGGAAGAGGACGACGACGTCGCTGCCGCGGAGATCGTACGTGTACATGTTCCCATGAACGATCCGCGCCCTTCGGGGGACCCCCGCGAAGAGGGCCGCGAGACGTGCCCAGAACACCCGGAAGAGGTCGATCTCCACGCCGACGGCATGTGCGCCGAACTGCCTCGCGGCCGCGATGACGATCCGTCCGTCGCCGCACCCGAGATCCACCACGCGCTCCCCCGGACGAAGCGCACTGAGGAGCAGGATGCGGCGGACGGTCACACGGTCCGTCGGCTGCCACAGCGCGTCGAGCGTCAGATTCCAGCCGAGCCAGAGAAGGGTCAGCGCTCCGAGGGCGACGCCGATGACCCAGGCCATCTAGAACTGCACGTAGGCGCCGG
>JAQTVA010000096.1 GCA_028707055.1 Candidatus Bipolaricaulis sp.
CACGGGACAGCCACTCGAGGAGTCTCTCCAGCGCCAGCCGCTCGCCTTCCGCGGCCACGAAGACGCTCCCGTCGGGATCGTTCTGCACCGTCCCGACAAGGCCGAGGCGTCGCGCCTGCGTAAGGGTGTTCTGGCGGAAGAAGACGCCTTGAACCCGGCCGTGGACGCGCGCTTCGAGGCGAGCCTTCATGCGATCAGTCTACTGCCTTCCCGCGGACAGCGGGAGGTTCCGGGCGCACAAGCGATCCGGCTTGGCTTGCACCGTCCGACTCTGCGGGGTCTCTGCTTGGAGGGGTGGCCAGGGATGATCGATCGACCGGCGTGGAGGCAATCAGCTCCTGATCAGTCCCACCCCACGTACCCCGAGCAACGACCAGACGAAACGGATGCGGCCTCCCGCGGGCGGACGGCGCGGCTTGAGGGAAACTTGGCGACGCGTCTCGCTTTCCTGCTCATCGTGGCCGGCGTGGGCTTCCTCGGGACTGACCTCGCACTACTCCTCGCCTGCGGGCGGGTCGACCGCCCCCGGGCTTGCCGCTGCTGTCCGTCTGAGCTCCGATCCTCTCGCTCGCTGCGGTCACCATCGGCGTTCGCCTCGTTCGCCGGCTGCGGAAGCCGCGGGCTCGGTCGAAGCCGTTCGACTGGCTGGAGCGGCACCGACACTGACGCCGGCGGCGCCTCGGCCGCCTACAGGTAGGGAGCCAACAGCTCGAGAATCCGCTCGAGCGGGGCCACGTCGTCGACCGTGAACTGCCCGGGCGTGGCGGAATCGACATCAAACACGGCCACGGCGCGCCCGCCCTTCAAGATCGGAACCGCGATCTCGCTCTGCGCCCGCTTGTCGCAAGGGATGTGCCCTGGGAACGACGCGACATCCGGGACGATCACCGCCGCTCTCGTGGCGACGGCGTGGAGACACACGCCACCGCCACGCAGCACCTGACACGCGACGGGCCCCTGGTAGGGGCCGACGTGGAGCTCCTCTCCCGCAACCCGGTAGAACCCGGTCCAGAGATGGTGCGGCATCTTCGCGTGCAGCACGGCGCAGACAGTCGCCATCGCTGCGGAAAGGTCCGGCGACGCCGCACCGATCAACCCTCTCAACTGGTCGTAGATCCTTTCGTACCGGACGGTCCGATCTCCGATCACGCTCTCTGCCTCCACGCGGCTGCGCTCGGCGGATTGTACCGGCCTCGCCGCCGCCTTCCAGACGGACGGAACCGACCTCATGGCGCGGCGCCGGCGTCGGCCGCCCCCTCCCCACGGAGCTCCGGCGGTTCGGGGACGAATCGGAGGATCACGAGGGCGACGACGAGGAGCACCGCGGCCGCGCCGAAACTTGCCTGGTATCCGACGTGCTCCGCGAGGTACCCGCTGCCGACACCCGCAAGGATCCACCCGACACCGGACACTCCGTTGTAGAGCCCGAGGGCGCGCCCCCGGTTCTCCGGCTTCGCAAGCCTCGACGTCAACGCGAGACCGCTCAGCTGGAAGTAGGACCAAGTGAATCCCACCCCGGCGAGCAGGAGAGAAACGACGACGACCGACGGGACGGCCGATGACAGGGCCAGGTAGAGGGATGCGGCGGTGAAGATCACCAGGCGCCCGGCGAGCGCGCCCGCATGAACGCGGCGGTTGCCGGCCCGCCGGATCCTGCGGGCCGCCAGCGGGTACGCTGCCACGATGGCCACGTTCTGCAAGGCAAAACAGAGGAAGACGACGCTCGACGGCATATGGAACTGCTGCGCGAGCAAGAGCGGGAGCGGGATGCTGAACAGCCCCAATCCCGTGAACGCCGTCACGGTTGCCCAGAGGAATCGCCGCGTTCCCGGTCGAAGGCGGCGCGCGGCGCGCATCTCGGCCAGGGCGCGGCGTGCGTTCAAGCGACCGTGAGGACGATACGGCACGGAAAGGACCCGCTCAGCCAGCGCGCCCGCGTGTGCGAGCAGCGACTCGAAGAACGGCCGTTTCGCGGCGGCTTCCGTCGCCCCGCTCGGGATCCAGCGCGCCGCAAGGACAGCGGACGCGACCCCGACCACCCCGATGAGCAAGAAAGACCCACGGATTGCGGTCGCCTCATCCACGATCAGACCCCCGGCCGCCATCGCCGCACTGCCGACGACCAGCCCGATGACCCAGCCGATCTCGCTCAGCTGCTTCATGTGGCCGATCTTCCGCTCCCAGCGGTCCTGCTTCTCGTACTCAATCACGATCAGGACGGACACAGCGGCGTTCGCCATCCAGAAGAAGTTGAGCGTCATGTTCAGAAGGGCCAGCTGCGCGAACGTCCGGACGAACGCCATCCCGAGGAGGCACACCCCGAGCCCCGAGTAGCTCAGCACAATGAACGACTTGCGGCGACTCGGCGCGTCCGCCAGCCTGCCCCAGGTCAGACTCCCCACCACGCCGACGAGGCTCACGAGGCTCGAGAGGACGCCGAGCGATGCCACGGACCGGTCGAGCACGCGGCTGACAGCGAGGGGAATCAGAACCGATCCAGTCCCCTGAACCAGGAACGCCAGGCCGGCGGCCCCATACCATGGCTCGACCTCTTGCCACCAGACCCGGAGCGATCGACGCACCAGAACCCCTCCCAGAGTCACGATTCTCCGAAACCGCGCTTCGCACGGTTTGCCCCATGCGCGCGCTTCAGCCCGGGAACACGCGAGTATAGCGAGGTCTGCCGCGCGATCAATGAGGCACGTCCGCCCGCGCCTGGACCCTTGCCCGTTCCGCCCGGAGTTCCTTCGGTCCCTCGCGCCTGGAGACCGCGGTCACCGGGTCCCGGGATCGTGTACCCTGTGGAACCGTCGCACAGGAGGGCAAGTCTATGAACGGCGTTCCTCAATGGATTCTGCAGCGGCGTTCGATTCGACGGTTCACGGGGGATCCGGTGTCTCGAGAGAAGATCGTGACCGCCTTGCAGGCCGCGATGGCTGCGCCGTCGGCGCGCAACCTCCAACCGTGGAGCTTCCTCGTCGTCACGGACAGGGCGAGCCGCGCGGCGATCGCCAAGGCTCACCCCTACGCGGGATTTGCCGCGGATGCCGAAGCCGTCATCATCCCGTTCGGGAACAAGGCAGACTCCCCGTGGTTCGACCAGGACATGGCGGCCGCGACGGAGAACCTCCTTCTCGCGATCGCCGGTCTCGGGCTGGGAGCCACCTGGTGCGGTCTGGACGACACGCTTCAGGATCGAGTCCGTGCTCTCGTCGGGATTCCCGACGGCCTGTGCCCGTTCGCCCTGATCCCGGTCGGCGTTCCCGCGGAGGAGAAGCCGGCGCGCACGCAGTACGACGACGCCCGAGTCCACTGGGAGACCTACCGGCCGTAGTCGTTCGCGAAACGCCTAGGCGCTCTTGGGCACTCGGTAGCCGGACCGAGCGGCCCCGCAGTGCTCGGCGAGAAGCCCCGCAAACCGATCACACCATCGGTCGAGCGTCGTCGACGCCTCCCCCGGCGGCGCGTACAGCACCGCGACGACGTTTCTCGTCTCCGCGTGAATTTTCGTCGCCATGGCGTCCTTGACGGGGTTTCCGCACGGCTGCCAGGCCTCTCCGACGCGTCGGCACACGACCAGGAGATCCTCGAGATCGATCGATTGCCCGGACGGGTTGAAGACGTAGGCTTCGCCAGGCTCGCCGCGGCGCAGCAGGAGCTCCGGCCCCGTCAAGTCGGCGTCGAAGATCGACCCCGGCAGTCCGGATTCCAGACTGACCGCGTTGTTGACATCGACCGGGCCGTTCACGAGCGGGAACTCCCCGCCGAGCGCCGCGCGGAGGAGGAACTCGCTCGCCGGCTTTCCTCGTCCGCTCGGCCGGTACTTCCCGTGGCGGAGCATCGCGCGAACGGAATCTTGGACCGGCTGCGGAGCGAACTCCGCTCCCGCGCGACCGACGCGCTCCAGGAGTTCGCTCAAGAACGCGGGAGGAGAAGCCGTCGGCACGACGCGGAGTCCCTCGGCCCAAACCAGACCCGGGACGGCGGGCGGCGGAGACAGCCGCGGATCGAGGGCGATCGAGATCGCGCCCAACGAGACGAGCGGCTCGCTCATCGCGGGACCGCCACCGTGCCGGTCCACTTGAAGCTCGTCGAGACGCCGTTCGCCGTCACCGTGTACTCCCCGCTGGGCAGCCCTTCGAGCCGCAGCGGGGTCGTCACCTCGAATGGCGTGAGGGCCTGAGCGCAAACATCGTCCACCGGACGCTCCGTCGTCACCGTCAGAACGAGGTTGTTTCCGTGCACATCCTGTCTGACCGATTCGATCCGGGTACACGTGTCGCGCATCGACCCGCGCACCACGGCGGTCAGGCGCCCGGGATACTCATCGACCATCCGGACCTCGATGCTCTGAACGTCGGCGAGGCCGAAGATGTATTCGGCGGGACCCTTGCTCGAGCGGCATCCCGAGAGCAGGCCGGCGAGAAGGCCGAGGAGAATCAGGCAAAGAGACGCGACGCGGGACCCTCTCGCCATGACTCCTCCCGACCCTCCTTGCAGATGTCCTATCCTACCCGACGGTTCCCATGGGGAAAAGCGAACCATCCTGGAGTCGCGATCACGTCCGTTCCGCCTGGATCGACACCGCGGGCGGCGACTCGAGATGCGCCTTGACGGCGCACCGCTCCGCCGCTCGAACGCACGCCGCGACGTACTCCTCGGGGAACGCGTGCGGAAGACGGACCCGGACCTCGACGCGCGAGATCCTGTGGGCAGCCTCGTCCCTCACCGCGCGAAGCGTGAGCGATACCCCTTCGGTGGGAATCTGCCGCTTCTGGCAGAACGCGAGGACGTAGTACCCGGTGCACGTCCCGAGGGAGGCGAGGAAGAGGTCGAACGGAGTCGGAGCCGACCCCTCTCCGCCGGCGGACTCCGGCTGATCCGTTCGGATCACGAACCCCCGGTATGTCGCATCCACTCGTTTCCCGCCCGGAAAGCCGATCTCGATCTCCATGGAGTCTCCTTCCGACAGCCGCCGGATGGGCAAGGATACCGCCCCCGGCACCGATCTCCCATCGCTCGGCGCTAGAATAGGTGTTTCGGGAGGAACTCCGATGTCCGAGCGATCGTTCGTCATCGACACCGACACAGCATCCGACGACGCCGTCGCCCTCGTCATGGCTTTGCGCCATCCCGCGATCCGCGTCGAGGCGATCACCGTCGTCGCGGGAAACGTGCCCCTCGAGCAGGGCACGCAGAACGCCCTCTACACGGTCGAGCGATGCGGGTGCCGCATTCCCGTCCATCGCGGCGTCGCCCATCCCCTCCTGCGTCCGCTTCAGACGGCGCAGTTCTGCCACGGCGAAGACGGCATGGGCGACATCGGGCTTCCGCTCTCCGGCCGCCGACCCGCGGACGGCCATGCCGTGGACGTTCTCATGGACATCTCACGGCGGCTCGCCGGTCGCCTCACCCTGGTCACCCTCGGCCCGCTCACGAACCTCGCTGTCGCCCTGGCCCGCGAGCCTCGGGTCGCTCAGTGGATCGAACGCTGCGTCGTGATGGGAGGCATCGGCTTCGGACACGGGAACATCGTTCCCGCCGCGGAGTACAACCTTTGGGTCGATCCGGAGGCGGCGAAGATCGTCTTCGAATCCGGGCTCCGGATGACCATGGTCGGTTGGGACGTCTCCCATCGTCGGGCCACCTTCACGGCTGACGAGGCCGAGTCCCTCGGTCGACTCTCCGAGCTTGGCGCGTTCTGTGTCGAGATCCAGAAGGGCCTTCGCGAGTTCGGCATCCGCTACCTGAAGCAAGAGGGATTCGATCTTCCCGATCCGATGGCGATGGCCGTCGCCCTCGATCCGTCCGTCGCGACCGACACGAAGCGCTTGCACGTGGAGATCGAGACGAAGAGTGAGCTGACGCGCGGGCAATCGGTGGTCGATCACCTGCGTTCGACGGGGAAGGAGCCGAACGTCGACGTCGTCCTCGACGCGTCGCGCGAGGGGTTCCTCCGCCTCCTGCACGCGGCCGTTCAGGCCGAAGGGCGGACGCTCGACTCTCCGTAGGCGACCGTATAATCCGCCCATGTCCGTGGCTCACGAGTACGTCACCCAGCTCCGCCGCTTCAACGCCAACGCGCGCTGGTACCTGGCGTATACGTTCATCAGCGGCATCGG
>JAQTVA010000097.1 GCA_028707055.1 Candidatus Bipolaricaulis sp.
ACCACTCCACGCCAAGGCGGCGGCTCTCCTCTTCTCCTTTGCCATCTCCGAACAAGTGGATCCGCTCGCCGCAGTGCGGGCAGACGAACCCTGACATGTTCTCGACGATCCCAATCCTGCCGATCCCCAGCTCCTTGGCGAACGAGACGGCCCGTCGAGCGTCGATCCATGAGACCTCCTGGGGCGTCGTCACCACCACCGCAACCTGCGGGGCGATTCGCTGAACGACGGTGAGGACCTCGTCGCCGGTTCCCGGAGGCAAGTCAACAACCAACGCGTCGAGGTCTCCCCACGCGGTGGTCTCGAGAAACTGCTCGATCACCTTGGAGCGCATCGGTCCGCGCCAGATCACGGCGACCCCAGCTGGGAGCATCGACGCCAGCGAGACGAGCTTCAGTCCGTAGTGCTCTTGCGGGAGAATCCGATCCTCCGTCCCGCGGACCGCGCCCGTGACCCCCGTCATCTGAATCACGTTCGGACCCGTGATGTCCGCGTCCAGCAGACCCACCCGCCGGCCGCGCTTCACGAGGGCGTAGGCCAAGTTGACCGCGACGGTCGTCTTCCCGACCCCGCCCTTTCCGCTGAACACCACGATCCGGCGTCGGATTCTGTTGACGATGTTCTCAAAGGCCAGGTTCCCGGTTTTCTCGGGTGCCGCTTCTTTGCTCACGTCTTCTACTCCTCTCCTCGGGTGGGATGCGACGCGGTCTCGAAACCGCTCTCGAGTTCGAGGAAACGCTGGTAAACCGCGCGCATCGCCTCTCCCGCCGGGCTCCGGCTTTCGCTCACCGCGCTGCGTCCGTCCGCCAGGCAGCGAAGGACGGCCTCGTCGTAGGGGATTCTCCCGAGGAGCGGGAGATCGTGACCCGCGGCGAACGTCTCGAGCCGCTCGGCAAGCTCGACGCTCAGGTCCGCCTTGTTCACCACCAGATACGCCGGGATCCCGAAGTGGCGGACCACGCCGAGAATCCGCTCCAAGTCATGCAGCCCGGAGAGGCTGGGCTCGGTCACGAGAATCGCTGCCGAGACCCCGCTGGCGGAGGCGATCACGGGACAGCCGATGCCGGGAGATCCGTCAAGGACGATCCGTTCCAGCTGTGCGTCTTCGGCCAGGGTGCGCGCCTTCTGCTTAACGAGACTGACGAGCTTTCCCGAGGTCTCTTCGCCGGGGTGGAGCTCGGCGCCGGCCAGCGGACCGAAGTGGGTTGCGGCGGTGAACCAGCGACCGGAGACGCGGGGCGCAAGGTCGATGGCGTCTGCCGGGCAGACCGTCACGCAGGCGCCGCACCCCTCGCACAGGAACGGGTCGATCCGGAACTCGGCGGACACGGCATCGAAGCGGCAAACCTCACGGCAACGGCTGCAACCCGCGCAGCGATCCGGATTCACCTGTGCCGCCTTGGAGCCCTCGTAGTCCCCCTTGTCCACGAGGCGCGGCGCAAGAAGCAGATGAAGGTTCGCCGCATCGACGTCGCAGTCGGCAAGGACCTTTCCGTCCATCAGGACGGCGAACGCGCCGGCGAGCGAGGTCTTTCCCGTTCCGCCCTTTCCCGAGAGGAAGAGCACCTCTCTCATTCTGCCATCACCGCCCGAAGTTCCTCTTCCAGCTCCGCGAACGCCTTGCGCCACTCGGGAAGAGCATCGACAAGGGGAATCCCTACGGCGTAGGAGGAAGCGATGGCGCGATCGAACGGGATCTTCAAGAGCAGGGGAATCCGTTCCTGTGCGCAGTAGGCCTCTACTTGATCATCGCCGACTCCCGCCCGGTTGAGGACGACCGCCATGGGCACGTCAAGCGTTCGCGCGACGCCGACGGCGGCCTTGAGATCATGGAGCCCGAACGACGTGGGTTCCGTGACCAGCAAGGCGATGTCGACCCATCGCAGGACGGCGATGGCCGGACACCCGGTGCCGGGCGGGGCATCGAGCACCACCGTGGACTCCGGCCGGATCTCTCGCTTCAACTCCCGAATGATCGGGGTCGCCATGGCTTCCCCCACGTCGAGCGCGCCCTGACCGTAAAGCAGACCGCGGGCCGTGCCGGTCTCGACAGTCCCCAAGGAGTGGGCGACCTCATCGATGGCGCCGTGCGGACAGACGAGGGTGCAGCGTCCGCATCCGTGGCACAGCTCGGGGAAGACGACGATGTGCTGGCCGAGGAGGGCCAGGGCGTGGAACTCGCATGCGCGGACGCAGTCGCCACAGCGTTGGCAGATCGCTTCGTCGACCTGCGGAAGGAGCTTATCGACGGCGTGGGCGGCCGTGATCTCAGGATGTACGAAGAGGTGAACGTTCGGCTCTTCCACATCGCAGTCCAAGAGCTGTACGGACTGCGTCTCCGCCAGGGCGAGGGCGAGGGAGACAGCGACAGTCGTCTTCCCCGTTCCGCCCTTCCCGCTGGCAACGGCGATCCTCATCGGCAACCGGTTCCGCGATGATCGGGGCCTCGGAACGCGTGCTGCTGGCAGGCATCGGCCGCGGAGGCGCCGGGGAGCGCTCCTCCCTTCCACGCCTCCATTGCCTCCCGCACCGTGCCGGACGCTCCGACACAAACGTCTATCCCCTTCTGCGACAGGATCTCGATGGCTCGTCGTCCGAGGCCGCCGCAGAGCAGCACATCGATTCCCAAGCTCGCGAGGATGTCGGCGGGAAGCCCCGCTCCACCAGCGTGCTCGGAGGTGTTCTCTACAACCTCAACGTGTCCCGTCTTCCCATTGACGAGGGTGTAGCTTGGCACTCGTCCGAAGTGCTCCCCCACGATGTCGTCCAGTCCGCCGCGCCCTGCCGTCGGAATGCAGACCTTCATGTTCTCAACCCTCTTCCATGTCCGCCTCGCGTCGGCGAGTTGGCGCGCGTCAACGTGCCGGCTTGATAGGCTTCGACAGCCTGGCGTGCGGTTCCCGTCGCGCCGGTGAAGATCTCGATCCCGGCCATGCTGAGACCTTGAAACGCATTCGGGCCGACGTTCCCGGTGATGACCGCTTTCACCCCTCGCTCGGCCATCCGCTGTGCGGCCTCGACGCCGGCGCCGTGAGCTCCGGGCGCGTTCTCGAGCGCCTCAACCGCAAGGGTCTCCGAGTCAACCAACAAGAAGTACCGCGCGCGGCCGAAGGCAGGATCGATCGGCGCATCCAGGCTGGCGCCCGTTCCGGTGACACAGATTCGCATAACACTCTCCTCGTTGCGCGGAGGCAAACCGCCGCCCCGCCTCGATCTTCGTTCGTCGACCTAGCTCTCCAGCTGCTGAATGCGGGCGCGAATCCGCTCGAGTTCTCCCTCCATATTCTTCGCTTCCTGCTGCAGCCAGGCGAGATCCTGTTCGGCAGGGGTCTCGGATCCATACGGCGAACCATACGGCGCGCCTAAGGGCGCCGCGTACGCTGCTCCCCAGGCACCGAAACCCAAACCGCGGCGTAGACCGCGCCCGCCGAAGCCCCTTCCGAATGCTCCGACGGCGCGTCCGACCTGGCGTCCCCACCCGATCGGCGCCGCGCCTCCGGGGACAACGCAGTAGCCTCTTGCTCCTCCCGTCATCGGTCCCATCCCTCGTGGACCGGTTCCATCGAATCCGGGCATCGTGCATTCCTCCTTCTGGAACGTGTCGATCCGTATTATGAGCATACGCACAATAAAAAGCAACCCGGACTTTCGCCTCCCGATTGCATGGATTTGCTATGGCGTCTATACTCCTGGGGTCATGCCAAGGCCGAAGAAGACGCGCTACTGCCGCGAGATCAGCGGGTACAACCTGTACAAGCCGTCCGGGATTCCGATGTCCCAGCTTGAGGTTGTCGACCTAGGCCTTGACGAGCTTGAGGCCATGCGCCTGTGCGACTTCGATGGGAAGGAGCAGGAGGAGGCGGCCGCCGCGATGGGCGTCTCCCGTGGAACGGTTCAGCGTCTGCTGGAATCCGGCCGAAAGAAGCTCCTCGACGCGGTTGTGCACGGTAAGGCGCTGTGCTTCGGCGACGACGATCATGTGTGCGTACGACCACAACTACCGCCCGGGCGGGGACGCGGGGGATGGCGGCACGGCCGGGGGGACATCGTTCCCCGAACCTAGGTTCAGGATCGCGATGTGGCTTGCGCTCGATTACCGCGCTCGTCTGCGGTCCAGGCAGATCGGTCCGAGGGTTCCGAAGGGGCTAGTCGTACGACTTCCGGACCTCTTCCGTGGCCAGGAGCGCTTCCATGCTCTTCATCCCGGCCCAGGACGGGAGGCTGCGATGGACTCGGTAGTACTTCTCGGGGATCGGATGCGTTCCGATCACAACAGGGATGCCGTACCGGAACTCGATGTACTCCTTGAAGTAGCCCTGCCGTGGGCACGGCGGGTAGCCGACGACGAGACCTGTCGCCAGGTGAATGGCCTGCGCCCCGTTCCGGATCATCTCGTTCGGAACGTACTCGACGTTGCCGCCGGGACACCCTCCGCACGAGGAGTACCCGACGACTTCGAGAGGCTCGTCGGCAGGGTAGTGGGCGAATCCTCCGACTCGCTCGCGCAGCGCGCGAAGGCACTTCCCTCCACCACAGGCACGATACCGATCGCAGATGACGATCCCGACTTTCACAGGGTGACCTCCTGAGCAGCCAATGTGCTGCATAAGCCCGTCGCGTTCAAGCGCGGTCCGGCGAACGACGCGGTGATGCCCGGTCCGTCATGCAAGTCCAGTGCCGACGAGGCGGAGATCCTAGACGATCCACTTCCTCCGGATGGTGCGAAGGCTGAGAGCGAACAGCGCGCCGCAGAAGAGCACGAGGGCCAGGCGGAGCCGTCACCCTGCCTGCTGATCTTCGCAGAGGCTCGGAGGTTTTCCGACGGTTGCCGCGGGCGCATAGAGGCCTCGAGGCGCTGCGTTGACCCTACGATGCTCCGCGTCGCGGTGGCCGGCTGGGGGCAGGGGCGCCGCCGGATCGCGCTCCCTTCACTCCACGACGATCGTGAGGAACACCCACGGCGGCGCCAGGATCTCCTGCATGCCCAAGGAGTAGGTTCCGGCCGCGACATAGGTGTGCTTCAGCAGACCCGTGCCGGTCTCGGTGTCCGCCATGAAGTGATCGGCGGTCTGATCTCCCCAGGAGACGAAGTAGTCGATCCCGAAGCGCCCCCAGTACCTGACCGTCGCGACTCGCCCCACGAGGCTGACGAGCCCGAGGTGACAGAACACGGAGTGGACCCAGACGGATTCTTTGGCAATCGCTTGCCCCTGCTCGTCGGCGAGGGTGATCGTGTATTGCGTGGGGACCTGCTCGCCCGAGCTTCCCCCCTCCATGGCCTGGTAGAAGTGCTCGTACAGCTCCGCCGAAGGAACCACGTCGGAGGTCCCGTACGGAGCGGTGGTGTCTCCCCAGTGGAGGGTGTAGCCGAGACACGGGACGTCCGTCACCCTCACCTGCACCCAGCCCTGTTCCTCCACCACGATCTCAAGGTGCGGCTCGATCGGCGGCGGGACGATCTCCGGCGCGGCACAGCCCGTCAAGAGCAACAGGAGAAGAAGTAGCCTTGAGATCCTCACGGCATCTCCTTCAAGGCACTGGGCGCGCACGTCACAGGAGCAAAAGCGCTCCAGGATGCCTGGCGAAGCTCAGGCGACCCGCCGCCGGCACACCGGGCAATCAACAATCGAAACCACAATAAGCCCCTAAGAGTAAGGGCTACGACTCGTGCTCCGGTTGCTCGGACCCGGAACGGGCGCTAGCAGACTCCGCCGCACCACCAGCCGCCGAAGGCGAACACCCAGAACGCCCAGAAGAACGCCAGGAGCATCCATCCCGTGATGCACATCTGCCTCACCTCCCGACTGAGAATACGACAAGCCCGTTGCGCAAGGCAACCACCCGGCAGCCTGAGGAGCCGATTCTTGTCCCGCAAGTTCCCGCCACGCTCGCCGTCCTCCGTCACGACCGGTTGACCTTGGCCATCTACCCGCGCGGCGGAACTCGGTGGGAACCGGACCTTGGCTCGGTGGAAGCGAGCGGGGTATCATCTCCGGTTGTCAGTGGATGTGGCTTCAGACTACGTCCGCTGGGGGTAATCCTTCGACATGACGCACAAACCGATTGAGCAGCTTGCGCGGAAGCTCAAGTTGCGTAT
>JAQTVA010000098.1 GCA_028707055.1 Candidatus Bipolaricaulis sp.
GGAAGGTCTCTCCCTGGTCGTCGAGCCACGCGCCCACGGAGTCGACCAGGCGCTTCGTTCGTTCGGGCGTAGGCTCAGCCAACGCCACGTCGGCATCGCGGAGAAGGTCAGGGGGCACGCCAAGCAGACGAAGCTCCTGATCCGCCCAGTGATGGGTCGCCGGCCACGAGCGCTCGGCAAGGAAGAGGAGCTTGACGAGAGCCGCCGCGGCGTCGCCTCGAAGAAGTCGCAAGTTCAAGGCGCCGCCGCGACGCTCGGTCTTCCGTCCTCGTCCGAGGGCGAACCGCATCTCCAAGTAGTGAACCCGCAGTCGATCCTGTCGAGCCGCCTCCGGAAGCTCGGCAAGGCGGGCGACGACAGGCGCGATCCGTCCCGCGGGATCGTGAAGAATGATGGCGCATTGGTACGGGTAGTGAAACAGGTCCTGAGTCGACGAGACGAGAGCGAGAAACTCGCTCCACGGCCGCAGGTAGAACTCGTAGTCGACGACCTGGGGCTCGCCTTCCTTGAACGCGAACACCTGTCGGTCGGCAACGGGAGTTCGCAGATACGCCTCATCCTCGACGACCACCTCGATGTCGTAGTCCGAAAGGGCGTCGCGGTGTGGACGAGTCGCCGAGCCAACGACGTAAACGCCGATGACGTCCTCCCGTGACATGTACGGACGAGAAAGCTCCCGGGCGCGCTGCACGAGACGGCCTCCTAGAGCGAAGACGAAACGTGCCGCAGGGAAACCTGCGGCTTAGTGGGTGGTACAGGACTCGAACCTGTGACCTCATGCACGTCAAGCATGCGCTCTCCCAACTGAGCTAACCACCCCAAACAGCTGGGTGAGGCGGCGAGCGGATTCGAACCGCTGCATCAGGGATTTGCAGTCCCTTGCCTTACCGCTTGGCTACGCCGCCGGCCGACTGATTATAGGGGCTGTCTGCGGGCCCATCAATTCCCTTGGCTCCGCGCGAAGGGACGCCGCCGGGCCTGCCGCTCCGCCGGAGCTTCGCTCCGCGGCGGACTCGACCGGCTCAGATCGTCTGAATCTGTTTCGACTTCTGCTCGATCAGCGTGTCGACGGTCTGCGAGTACTCGCGGACCCCCTCGTCGGTCTTGTCGCGGTAGCGGCGATGGCTGTCCTCCGAGATCGTTCCATCCTTCTTCATCGCGTCGAGTCTCTCGTTCGCCTCTCGCCGGACGTTGCGCAGCGCGACCTTCGTTTCTTCGCCGCGGGACTTGATGACCTTGGTCAGCTCGCGCCGGCGCTCCTCGGACAGCTTCGGCACCTTGATGCGGACCACGTTGCCGTCGCTCGCCGGGTTGAGGCCGAGGTCGGCAGCGAGGATCGCCTTCTCCACCGACGCGATCTGCGTCTTGTCGTACGGTTGCACGACAAGCAGATTCGCATCGGGGGCCGAGATCGTCGCGAGTTGCTTGAGCGGCATCCGAGTCCCGTAGTAGTCGACGACCACGTCGTCCACCATCGCGGGGTTCGCACGCCCCGTCTGCACTTTCGCGAGATGCTCCTTCAGGACGTCGATCGTCCTCTTCATGTGCTCGGCCATCTCGCGCTGGACTTGTTCTGGCATACGGCCACCTCAAGGCTCGATTCTAGGAACGTCACGGTTGATCGTCAACGCCGCCTCCTGGGCAGGGGCTCCGGCCCGCCGGCGCGTTGTTGCTTATTGAGGACGCCACCTCGGGATTCCTGCCCGGGTCGCCTCTGGTCGAGGGGAGCGGACGACTTTCGAACTGCCGAGTGGCCGGTAGTCGACCTTGGTGCTCGTTCCCGAGGCTAAGAGAGGTCCTGTGTTTGCCAGCAGGGCCTTGGAGTGGCACACGGCCATGGTCTGCGCCGGCAGACGACAGGCAGACTGCGCTCTGAAAGCTACGTCGATGCTCCTTGGCGCTCGGTCACGAGGTGCAAGCCGAGCGCCGCCTGTCCGTTCGGCGAAGAGCACGACCGACGGCAGCTTCGCGGCGTGCTGAGATGTGGGCCGACCACGCCTCTCCTGATTGCCCGCCGGGGAAGGATGGTGCTAGGGTGACCTGCTCGGCGATTCGCCCGGAGGAGGTATTGGTCACGGGTCGACAGGAAGGCGTACCGAGCTTGGCCCGCGCTCGACATGGAGGTGAGGCAATGTCCTTCTTCCTCGCTAGACGAGCGGTCCTGGCCGTGATCTCAGGCGGCCTGGTGGTGTTTCTCTCTACTGGAGGCGTTCTTGCTCAGCAGTTCAACTTCACCGGGGTCGTGTACTCCGGTGCTCCTCCCGACGTGGGACACCCGCTCCCTGGGGTAACCGTGTCTCTCTACGGCGACACCGACGAGTGGCCAGAGAATGGCCCGCGCGTGCTCCTGGCTGAGGCGGTGTCCAGCCCTCAAGGAGCCTTCTCACTCGCTTGGCAGGGCCCTTCCAGGTTGTATCCGTACTTTCATGTTCAGGAGACCGACCCGGGAGGGGCGAACTCGACGGGAGCGGTGGCTGCTCCCCCTGGGCGTGTCAAGAACCTGAACACGATCTCCTACCTCGCTCCGGCTCCAGGAACGTACTCCGGAATCGCTTTCTGGGATGTGCTTACGCTCGGTCCGCCTTCCCCGGGCCTTGGTGTCTCTCTGGCCGACCTCTCGGTCAGCGACCTCACCGTGGAGCCGTTCGCTCCGGCAGAGGGTGAACCCCTGGCTGTGCGGGTCGTCCTGCGAAACACCGGGGCGGCCCCAGCCCCACCGTTCGACGTGACTCTTCGCATTGACGAAGGCGGGGACCCTCTGCGCATCAGCTTCGAGGGGTTCGCCGCCGGAGAAGAGACCGCAGTGCGGTGGGAGATCCCAGGGCTGCCGCCCGGACCCCACCGACTGCTGATCGAGGTGGATCCCGCACGACGGATCCATGAACAACGAGAGGAGAACAACGTTGTCTCCATCGAGATCGAAGTGAGAATGGGATATCGCGGCGCGGAGGCCCCGCTCCTGCCCGATTTGGAGTTCGTCGCGATCGATGTGGTGCCACGCACTGTGCAACCTGGGGGCGTGGCAACGGTCATCGTGACCTTGACCAACGTCGGAACAGCGGCGGCTGGGCCGGGGCTCCTCGTACTACGGACGGATGCCGAGCAGCACGTGGCCGAGGCGCCGCTCCCCGGGTTGGCTCCCGGCGGGCGGGCAGATGTTCACTGTGTGGTCGTCTTCCTAGAAGAGGCTGAGGTGACCCTCGTCGCGCTCCTCGACCCGGCCGACGAGATTCCGGAACTCGATGAGGAGAACAACAGCGGTCGCGCCGCGCTGTGGGTCGAGAAGGAGACGCTACCGGATCTCGCCATCCTGGGCAGTTCCCTCCTGACGCCGCTTTCCCCGTTTCTCCCCTGGATTGTGTCTCTGACGCTGGAGAACAAGGGGGGTGCGCCAGCGGGCGCGTTCGTCATCTCTCTTGGGCAGGGAGGAACCGCAGCTTCTCCTCCTCTTGTCGTGAATGGACTCCTCCCAGGAGCGAGCGTCGACGTCTCGTTGTTCGCCCCTTCTCCCACGCCCGCCGAGCCCCTCGTCGTGGCCATCGATTCAGAGAACTGGGTGAAGGAATCGGATGAGGAGAGCAACGCCCTGTCGCTGTCTTTTGAGCCGCCGAGTCTGCCCGACCTCTCCGTCACGTCGCTGACGCTCAGCGTGGCGGAACCTCAGGTGGGGGTTCCAGTTTGGATTTCGGTGAGAGTGACGAATGAGGGGAGCGTGGCGGTCGAGGACGCGAACGTCTTCATTGTCGTCGTAGACCCTGCGGTCCTCGCAGCCGGAGACCAGGAGGGTCCTTGGCTCGAATTCGCCGCGCCTATCGTGCTCTCCGCCCTCGATGCAGGAGGCGGAGCGATGCTCTCGGTGGAGTGGACGCCGATGGTTGCAGGGACCTTCGTCGTCCGAGTGGTGGCCGATTCGACCGGGACGTTGTGGGAGACTGACGAGACAAACAATGCCGCCGACCTCAGCTTGACGGTCCAAGGAGGGTGAGAGCATGAAGACACGGACGATCGTTCTGGTCTTTGGCGCCATCGCCTGTGTTTCCGTTTCTGCGGTGGCGTTTCACCCCGCTCAGCACCTCAATATCACTCTCAAGACCCTGGAAGCAGCGGGGTTCTCGTACGGACAGTGCCTGATGCTTGCGTATTTCAACCTCGAGGTCGACCTTGCGACGGAGGTCTATACGTCGGTCTGCAATTGGATCATCGATTGGCCGACCGAGGACTACGTGTGTCCGACCGTAGGACGTGTCACCACGGGAACGGAAGATTGGTGCACGATGGGACCGTTCAAGGCGGGAGCGTTCTTCGACGAGTGGGCCGAGCACTGCCTCCCATTCCACTGTCCGGGACCCAACCCGGCAAAGGGGATCGATGGGGTCATGAAACAGTGGCGTCGCGACTCGATCGAGGGCGCGATGCATCCGAAGGCAGGAGAGAGAAGCTATGACTGGCTGAAGCGCGTCGGGTGGATGCTTCACGCCGTCCAGGACTTCTACGCCCACTCGAACTGGATCGAGGTGTTCCACGTCTACCTCAACTTCGAGTTCAACCAGATCCCATCCTGGACGAGCTTCATGAGAGCCCAGCGCGGAGGCAAGAGGAACCTTGTCCTTCTGGCCCACGCGAAGAATAACGTGACCGAGGCGCAGCGGTTGTACGACGACCTCGACAAGTACCTGGTGGTGGAGAATCACGACCTGTGGAACAAGGACAGCGAACACGAGAACACCACGTCTCCCAACGATCCATACGACAACGGAAGCCGCGACTACCACCTGAACGTTCTCGGGCACAGCGTAACCGAGTTTCACTACTGGGCGGTGCAGGTCGCCGGTGCGGACACGTGCCTGATCGGCCAACAGATCCGAGCGAACATCGCCAACAACCCAAGGGACGGTACCGCCCTTTGGAACTCGCTCTTCCGCTGTGTGGACGAGATGGCCGCCTATGACGGGGTCTCGTACGAGGACGAGTTGGAGACGTATGAAGACGCCATCTCATGGTTCTTGGATTGCAGCTGGGTCTGGCAAAAGGACGACTAGTTCACAGGAGGAGGAGGGAGATGAACCTCAAGACACGGCTGGCGAGATTCGTTCTGATGCTCTTTCTCGGGGCCGGCATGCTGGCGCTTCTCGGCGCGGATGGAGTCCAGCCGCTGGCGCCGGGGACAAAGGTCGAGAGTACGCTGAGCAGCGCGATTCTCATCCTGCGCAACTTGGGGGCCGGGCCGGCCCTTCGCGCCGACAACACGAGTACCGGGGCGGCGGTGCTTGCGTATGGCAGGAGTGGGTATGGCGTGCATGGAATGACCGATGCGACCGACAAGGCTGCGGTTTTCGGAGTGAGCGTCTCCAGTGTGGGCGTGTCAGGGCGCAGCGACAAGAGTGACGGCGTCCTTGGGTTCACTGGCGCCTCCGGCAAGAGCGGCGTCTGGGGCCGGAGCACTTCGGGCGTCGGCGTCACAGGATCAAGTGGCGAAAGCGATGGCGTCGTGGGCTGGACGGACAGCGCGCAGAAGAGCGGTGTGTACGGTCGCAGCACGAATGGAATCGGTGTGACCGCTGCGAGTTCGGCGGGAACCGCTCTGTATGTGGACGGGACCTCGACCTTCAAGCGCTACGCTACCTTCGAGGGGGGCCACGGGGACGTCGCTGAGAACTACCGCGCGGGTGAACCCCTGGAGGCGGGAGACGTCGTCGTCATATCGCGAGACGGTGGTCTCGCTCTCGTGCGCTCGCGCGTCGCCAATGACACGGCTGTCGTGGGAGTCGTCGCCCGAGAACCGTCGCTCCGCCTTGCAGGAGGCATCCCTGACGCGGAGGGCGTTCCGCTCGCAATTGCCGGCCGCGTACGCTGTAAGGTCGATGCAGGCTACGGTGCCATCGCGCCGGGGGACTTGCTCACGGCGTCGCCATCCCCGGGCTACGCAATGAAGGCGATCCCCGTCCAGGTCAGCGGTGTAGAGCTCTACCGCCCCGGGAGTCTGATCGGCAAGGCTCTTGAACCGTGCGACGCGGGCCTTGGCCTGATCGAGGTGCTGGTAACCCTTCACTAGGGAGTGTCGCGAGAGGACGGACCCGCAGATTGCGTGGACCCG
>JAQTVA010000099.1 GCA_028707055.1 Candidatus Bipolaricaulis sp.
GCCTTGAGGTCGGCGGCGACATGGCCGGCCCCTTGCTCGACGAGCGGCGCCGAGAGCAACGCTCCCCCGGGCATCGGCAGCATCCCAAGAAGCCCGGGAGCGAGCGCGAGGAACGGTCGAACGCCGACGCGCAGGTTGCCGACGAGGCGCGTCATCTGTCCGGACGCCTCCATGACGCCGCCGAGGACCGGGATCAGGAACACGACCCCGGCCAAGAGCAGCACGGAGGGATCCGAAAGGGTTTTCCACAGCGCGGCTCCAACCTCGGCGGGAGAGAGAGCGAACGCACCGAGGACGAGAGCGGCGACCGCCAGGCCGAGGGCCAACCCCCAGCGCGACAGCACAACGAGGAGCACGGTGGCCACGGCAAATCCGGCCCAAAGAAGCACCCGAACCTCCTGCCCACAGAAGTTCGGCGAGGGTACGCGATCGCTCGCCCCGATCCCAGGTGGATCCGTTGGCCGCCGCGCCGCGATCGGGCACAATGCGTCGAGGTGGTCGACGTGAGCGAGATAGAACAGGCGATTCGCGAGGCGGCTGGCGCATCGGGGCTTCCCTGCGCGGCGGCGTTCTTCCTCGCCGAGCAACTCCGGGTCCCGCCGCGCGCGATCCGCGAAAGCGCCGATCGTATCGGCCTTCGCATCGTATTCTGCCAACTCGGCCTATTCGGGTACGACGGATTCGGCGAGCGGCGCCTCGCCCGCGCGCTCTCCCTCGTTCCTCCAGAGCTGAGCAGCGCCGTGGCCGCGGCGGTGGCAGACGGTCGCCTGCCGTGCGCCACCGCATGGCGCTTGGCCGATGAACGCGGTCTGTCCCGTCTGCTGCTCGGATCGGTCGCGGAGACCTTGGGTGTCCGGATCTCGGACTGCTCGCTGGGCTGCTTCGGCGCGACGGACCGCGAACGCCCGGCGTAACGTCCACCGGCCTGGAGACGCGTCTGTTGACCGCGTGATCCCACGCGGCTACGATTCTCGGTGGTTAAGGGGGCTTTAGGATGTACATGATCATCGTCGGGGCCGGATCGGTCGGCTCCGGAGTCATCACCCTGGCGGCCGCCGACAAGAACGAAGTCGTCGTCATCGAGTCGGACGCGGACCGCGCCAAAGAGGTGAGCCGGGAGTACGACGTCGTGGTCCTCGACGCCGATGCGACGGTCAGCGAGACGTTGCGCGAGGCCGGCGCGGATCGCGCCGACGCGCTCATCGTCACCACGAGCGACGACGCCGTGAACCTGATGGTCGTCTCGATGGCCGCCGAGCTTGGGATTCCGGCGGTGGTCTCGGTGGTCAACGAGAAGGACCACGCCCCGTTCTTCCGACGGCTCGGGGCCACGGTCATGCAGAACCCCGAGGAGGTCGTGGCCGCGTTGCTCTACAACACCGCCTGTCGACCTCGGGTGCGGGATTTCGTCGTTCTGCCGGAAGATTGCGAGCTGTTCCGGCTCGAGTTGAAGGCGAAGTCGCCCCTGGTCAATCGAACCGTCTCCCAGTGCATCAAGGAAGAGAGGATCCCCGCGACGCTGCGCATCGTCGGCTTTTCCCGCGAGGGGAAGAGGGCGCTTGCGGAGGGCGAAACCAAGCTCAAAGAGGGAGACCTCGTGACGTTCTATTCGATCGAGAAGGTCTCCGCTGCACTGGTCGCTAAGCTCATTGGATGAAACCCTCGTTCTTCGGGTCCCGTGAGGATCTGAGTATTGTTCTGCGCGACTTGGGGCGCTTGATGCCGGTCGTCACGGCGATGGCGCTCGTTTCGCTGTTCGTACCCATCGTCTTCCACGAGGGGTACGCCATCGTGCCGCTCGTTCTCACGGCCGGAGTCGCCGCCGCCCTCGGCCTCTGCCTCTACCTCCCGTTCCGAGGAGCTCCGGAACCGCAGCTTCGCCACGCGATGGTGAGCGCCGCGCTCGCGTGGCTCGTCATCCCCGCCTTCGGCGCGCTTCCCTTCCTGCTCACCGCCCTCTGGGCCAAGGGCGGGGCGACGGCCGCCAACCTGGCGGCGTTCCGCGACCCGGCGAACGCATTCTTCGAGTCGGTGTCCGCCTTCACCGGCACCGGTCTCTCGGTGGCCGCGCGTCCGGACCTCCTGCCGCACACGCTCCAGTGGTGGCGGAGCTTCGCGGAGTGGATCGGCGGAATCGGAGTCGTCGTCGTCGTCCTGTCCATTCTCTCCGGGCCGAGGCCGGGCGCCGCCCTCTACAGCATGTACTACGCCGAGGCACGGTCGGACAGGATCCTGCCCACCATCCGCTCGACAGTCCGCACGATGTGGTGGATTCTTCTCCTCTTCACGGCCGTGAGCATGGCCCTGCAGTGGCGGCTCGGAACGCCCATTTGGCAGGCCGCGAACCACGCCATGACGGCCGTGGCCACGGGAGGGTTCAGCGTGACGGCTCCGGAGGTCGCCCCGTACGGGAACGTCGGAGTGATGATCGTCCTGATGGTCTCGATGCTCGCTGGAGCCATCAGCTTCGCCGTCCACTACGCGACGCTCGGAGGCGGCTGGCGGAAGCTGCTCTTCGACTACCAGACCCGAGTCTACTTCGTCTTCGTGCTCGTCGGGATCGTGGCCCTGGCCCTGGAGAACCTGTCTGCGCTCGGGCCGCTGGCGGCGTTCCGGGACGGTGCGTTCCACTTCGTCTCCGCGGCCACGACCACCGGGTTTCAGACCGGCGCACTGGCCACGTGGAGCGAGACGGCGAAGCTCACCCTCGCCGCGGGGATGTTCATCGGCGGCGCCGCAGGGTCGACGGCCGGAGGCGTGAAGATCATCCGGCTGATCGTCCTCCTGAAGGGACTCCAGTGGCGATTCCGGCAGATTCTCTCGCCTCGCCGGGCCGTCATCCCGTTTCGGATCGGCGGGACGATCGTGGACGACGAAGATGTCGGCGCTCGACTCGAAGACGCCGCCCTCATGATGTTCCTGTGGATCGCGTTCATCGGCATCGGCATCGTCGTGCTGCTCCACTCCACGCCGCCCCAGTTCACGCTCGCGGACATCATGCTCGAGGTAGCAAGCGCCCAGGGAAACGCGGGACTCTCGACCGGAATCACCGGGCCGCAGATGGCCCTGGCCGGCAAGATGGCGCTGTGCTTCAACATGTGGGTCGGGCGGCTCGAGATCATCCCGGTCCTGATGCTGCTGCGGTCGCTGTTCACGCGCCGAAGGTAGGCGGGCGCCGTCGCGCCGACGGTTCGCCCGAGGACGAAGGAATCGCCCCGCGGGCGAGCTCGTCGGCGCGCTCGTTGTCCGGGTTCCCGGAGTGCCCCTCCACCCAATGGAACCGCACGCGGTGACGGTCGACGAGCTGGTCCAGCGCGCGCCACAGGTCTTCGTTCTTGACGGGCAGCCAGCGCTTCCCGCTCCTCCGACGCCATCCGTTGGCCTTCCAGGCGTCGATCCACTCGGCGATCCCGCTGCGCACGTAGACAGAGTCGGTGTAGAGATCCACATCCGAAGGAGCCCGCAGCGCCTTCAACGCCTCGATCGCCGCGGTCAGCTCCATCCGATTGTTGGTCGTTTCGCGCTCCCCGCCGCGGATTTCCTTGCGGAGGGATCCCGAGACGAGGACCGCACCCCACCCTCCCGGACCGGGGTTTCCGCTGCAGGCGCCGTCGGTGTAGATGGTCACCGTGTTCACGGTATCTGGTATAACGCATCCCGCGCGTCCTGTCGAGGTTGTGGCCCCCGCGTTCGAGCGGGCGCGGCCGAAGGCTCACAGACCGACCGCGTCACCCGTTGCTCGCTCCTTCCACGGGGACTACCATGGCCCCATGCCTGCGTCCGCGATCGTCCTCTTCGCCGGAGATCCGCATCGATGCGAGCGCGCCCTGGCGGCGCGAGAGACCGAGATCCGCGAACTGGACCCCACCTGCGAGCGGCATCCGCGCTTCGCCGATGAGGTGGACGTTGCGGCGCTGGACGCGGAGCTGCAGTCGGCGCCGTTGTTCGCTCTCGGACGGCACTTCGTCATCCGCCACGTGGATGCGATCCGCAAACCGATCCCGTGGGCCGGCGCCCTGGAGAGGCCGCTCCCACCCGCGACGTTCGTCACGCTCATGGGATCCGAGTTGAAGGCGGGAAACCCTCTCGTCAAGCTCTGCCGATCGCGCGGCGCCGCGACAACGTTCGCCTCCCCTTCCCCGCGCGAGGCGGTCCAAGCGGCACGCGAAATCGCATCGGAGCGCAACCTCCGGCTCCGCCCCGCCGCGGTGGAGATCCTCGCCCGCCGCACCGGGGGCGACCTCCTGTTGATGACGGAGGAGGCCGCGAAGCTCTCCGCCTTTGCGCCGGACGGCGATGTGGACGAGGAGACGGCCGATCGGCTTGTCTTCTCCGCCGCCGAGCCGACGGCCTATCCGTTCTACGATCGCCTGGGCGAGCGGGACCTCCCCGGCTCGCTCGCGGCCCTCGCCGAAGTGCGCGAAGACCCGGGGCGACTGCTCGTTGGCGCGATTCGGCACCTTGCGCGGCTGGCAACGCTTCGGCTGCTCGTCGAGCGGCGCGTGCCTCAGGCGGAGCTGGCGCAACTCGCGGCGCTTCCGCCTTGGCTCCTGCGACGCCTGCTCTCCCAAGCGAAGAGCTTCCGCCTTGAAGAAGCAGCCGCCGCGCTCGACCTCGGCGTCCGGCTCGACACCCAGGTCAAGAGCGGCGGCATCCACGCGTCGGACGCGCTGCTCAAGCTCGCCTTCAGCGTTGCGCGTTCCCTCCCTCGGCCGTCGCCGGGATGAACTTCCAGAACCCCGCCTTCTCGATCAGCAGCCGACTGGCGATCAGCGCGCAGTACAGGCTGGCAGCGATGCCGATCGCCAGGGTCACGGCGAACCCGCGCACGGGCCCGGTCCCGACCGCCAGGAGGATGACGGCGATCGCCATGTTGGCGACGTTCGAGTCGATGAGCGCCGACATCGAACGCTCGTAGCCCGACCGCACCGCGGCGAGCGGCGACTTACCCGCGCGCCTCTCCTCCTTGATGCGCTCGAAAATGATCACGTTCGCGTCGACCGACGTGCCGATCGTCAGGATGATCCCGGCGATCCCAGGCAGCGTCAGCACGGCGCGGAAGA
The DNA here is from genome assembly GCA_028707055.1 of Candidatus Bipolaricaulis sp. Classification (GTDB taxonomy): domain Bacteria; phylum Bipolaricaulota; class Bipolaricaulia; order UBA7950; family UBA9294; genus JAPLGD01. Next base: position 5,064 of record JAQTVA010000099.1, read on the forward strand.
GGACCAGGGCGCCGAACAGGATCAACAGGTTGAGCAAGAGCGCGACGTCGGCCACGATCCCAAGGACGCGGTAGTAGAAGAGCATGTAGATCAGGATCAGGCCGAACCCGATGACGATCGTCATCATCCCGCGGCTGATCGAGTCGTTCCCGAGCGTCGGCCCGACGGTCGTCTCTTCGTCGACCTGGATCGCGACCGGCAGCGCTCCCGCGCGGAGCACGACGGCCAGCCGCTTCGCTTCCTCCTGGGTGAACTTCCCCGAGATGGTGGTCGAGTCCTTGACGCCGCGCCACCCCTCGCTGCGCGCCGCCTGAACGATGCTCTCCTCGATAACCGGAGCGGAGTACACCGTGCTGTCGAGGATGATGGCCAGACGCTCGCCGGTTCCGAGATCCCGAAGGACTTTGGCGAACTGCTCGGCCCCTTCCTGGTTGAACGACAGTTGGATCATGAGCCGGCCCGCGGTCGTGATCGCCTGCGACACCTGGACCTTGGCGTCGGCCAGAGCGGCTCCGGTCAGCAACACGTCGCTCTTGAGGATGTAGGGAATCCCATTGAGATCGCGCAACAACTCCTCGTCCATCGACTCGGGAACGAGGTCATCAAGCGGCGAGACCCCTGACCGAACGACCTGTCGGAACTCAAGCATCGCCGTCTGCCCGATCAGCCTCCGAGCCTCCTGGGGGTCGGTGGCGCCGGGGATGCTGACGAGAATGCGGTCGCCGCCGAACCGACGAAGCTCCGCGTTGGCGAGGCCGTACTGGTCGATGCGGTTGGCGAGGATCGTGATGATGCGGTCGATCGTCTCTGTCTGAGAGGCGGCGTCCATCTCGGACACGCCCTCTCCCTCGAGGACGAGCCGCACGCCGCCCTGAAGGTCGAGCCCGAGGTTGACCACGTCCTTGAGCGGCCAGAACGGCCAGACGAGGTAGAGACAACCGATGAAGAAGATGATGACGGAGGCGAACCGCACCCAGTCGCCTCGGGTCATTTCGTGGTGTGCCA
>JAQTVA010000100.1 GCA_028707055.1 Candidatus Bipolaricaulis sp.
ACCATCAGCGCCGACGGGCGCGTGTACCCGCTCGAGGAGGTCACCCTCGTCGCTCCATGCCTCCCGACCAAGCTCATCTGCGTCGGCCGGAACTACGCCGCACACGCCCGCGAGCTCGGGAACGAGGTGCCGGAGCAGCCTCTCCTCTTCTTCAAGCCTCCGTCCGCCGTCATTGGCCCCGGGGAGGCGATTGTTCTCCCTCCCGGTCCCGACGTGCATTACGAAGCGGAGCTTGCCGTGGTCATCGGAACCCGCTGTCGCCACGTCCCCGCTCGGGACGCCGCGACCGTCATCCTCGGGTACACCTGCCTGAACGACGTCTCGGACCGCACCGCCCAGAAGTGGGAGAAGAATTGGGTCCGCGCCAAGGGGTTCGACACGTCTGCGCCGCTCGGGCCCGTGATCGTCACGCCGGACGAGATCGCCGAGCCGTTCCATGTCCAGCTGAAGCTCAACGGAGAGGTTCGCCAAGACGGCTCGACAAGCGCCTTCATCTTCCCGGTACCGATCCTCATCGAGACGATCAGCGCGATCATGACCCTCGAACCCGGCGATGTCATCGCCACCGGGACACCGGAGGGTGTGGGTCCGCTCCACGCGGGAGACGTCGTCGAGGTTTCGATCGACGGCATTGGCACGTTGCGCAATCCCGTCCGGCTGCCCCACTAAGGGAAACTCGTTCGCCCCTCAACGGACTGAGCCACACCCGGCACGCTGTGCGCTGGCCGCCCGCACGCCATCCGTTTGCCGCCGGCACTCCGTGCGCTGGCCGCCCGCACGCCATCCATTTGCCGCCGGCACTCCGTCCATTTGCCGCGCCGCCCATCGTACGCGCTTGCGGCGCTGCCACTTGGCTTGCATCGCTCCCCGGCTTATCGTGGATAGAGGAGTGCGTTCGTTGCCAGGCGAACGAGACGGGAGGTGACCGCGGCATGAAGCGGAAGATGTACATCCTGGTACTGGTCTTGTCTCTTCTGGTCACATGGGTCGCCGTCAGCGGGTGGCTCACGGACCGCCACACGGACAAGATGGAGGTCGGTTGGAGTCCGCTCTACGATCGCCGAGTAGCGGACGCCCTGGTTCCCGTGACTTCCCACGTGGCGTATGCGGGTCTTCAGTCCGTCGCCTACGACTGCAAGCCCACGGAAGTCAACTGCAACGAAACGTGGGACTGCTACGAGACGCGAGACTGCAACGAGACCTGGGACTGCCAGCCCACCTCGGACTGCGAGTCCGCCGCGGCCGCATGCGGCAACACGTCCGCATGCATTCCAACGGCCGAGAAGACATGCTCCGGGACCGAGACGTGCGACGCGTGGCCGACGTGTGCCGGAGCCGGAACCTGCGCAGGGGCGAGCTGCCCTTCCGAGACTTTCGATGCTTTCTCCTGCGGGCCGACGGGCGATGCCGTGACGTGCGTCGCCGCCCGGACATGCGACGCTCGGATCTGTGACTGGCCCACCTACGAGGGCCCGACGTGCACGCGGCCGACGTGCGACGGCCCGACGTGTGTCCGCGAGACGTGCGAAGGTCCAACCTGCTTCCTCATGAAGTGCGACGTGTTCGACTACGGGGACGCCCCCCAGATCGCGGGGACTCCCCTTCAGTATTCGACGACCCAGGACGTCGACGGGGCCCGACACCTCATCGACGGCGTCTACTACCTCGGAGCCCGAGAGGACGCCGAGACGGACGGCCAGCCGGCCGCCCTGGCGCTCGGCGATGACGATGAACCGTACGGCAGGGGAGACGATGAAGATGGGATCTGGTTCGCATCCACGCTGAACCCCGGCCGACAGGCAGTCATCGTCGCCGCCGCCTCGCAAGAGGGTCGATTGTTCGCGTGGGTCGACTACGACATGAGCGGAGCTTGGCGGGAAGAGGGCGACGCCGTCTTCTCCGAGGGGACTCGCCTCGCACCAGGGTACAGCTGGGTCGTTCTGTCGGTTCCCGAGACGGCCGCCCCGGCTCCCCTGTCGTACGTTCGTTTCCGGTTCACAGCATCGGATGCGCTCTTGCCGACGGGAGTGGCGGAGAACGGAGAGGTCGAGGACTACCGCGTCCCGCTGTGCGCATCGTTCCGCGCCTGGGTGATGACGGACCAGGTCCTGTACACCGTTGGAGAGCGCGTCGAGATCACCTTCTACGTGAATGAGGTCTCGCAGGTGACCGTGGTTCGACATCGCGCCGATGGAACGTCTGACGTTCTGTGGACCAGCACCGTCGAGGCCGGACGGCATGAGTACCCCAGCCCGAGCGGGCACGGCTCCCTGGTCGCCGCGGGTCCGGAGGGAACGTCGACCGTCGAGGTGATCGCAACCTCGCTGCAATCTGCGACCACGGTGTGGCTGACCACGCCGTACCTCGTCACGCGGTAGGAGGAGGCCAAGGGGTCGGTGAACCCGTGAGCTGTGCGAACGCCGGTCCACGCCCTCGGCGGTTCATGCTCCTGTTCGTCGCGCTGGCCGCGGCAGGGTGCCTATCCGGTAACGTGGTCTCGATTCCTTCGGAGATCGCGCGCTTCGCCGCCGGTGCTGCGCTTGCTGCAGGTACCGTCGCGTGGGCCGCCCGCCGTCTCGGCGCATCGGGTGGGTGGCTCGGGATCGTGCTGGCGGCGGCCGGCATCGCCGGCGTTCTCGCGGGCCCTTGGTCTGCGTTGCGGCTCGCCTCGCTCGCCGTGTGGGTTGGCGGCATCGGACGGATCCTGGGAGCCCCGGAAGAGCGGAGGCTGCTCTCCGGTCCGATGTGTGCCGCTCTCGCGCTGGCGATTCTCGATCTCGTTCCCAGCCTTCGGCTCCTCGCGATGCAGACCTCAGCCGGCCTGTCCAGCGTTCTTCTCGCTCCTCTCGGAGGCGGAAGCTTCAGCGGTGCCTCGGGCGGATGCGTCGCGCTGGCCGCGCTCGTCGTCTGCCTCGCGGCGTGGTCACGCCACGACGTAGAACGAAACAGGAAGATCGTCGCGCTTCTCGTCCTCGTCCTCCTCTTCCTCGGGCAGGGGTTCGCCCAGTGGGGGACCGCCGCGCCCGGCATGAGGACGGCCTCCAGTGGGGTCGCGTTCCTCCTCGGCGCCCTGGTCCTTGCGGCCGCCGCCTCCGGGCCGGCAGCGGCCTCCTTCGAGGAGCGAGCCCGCCGACGCAGCGACGTGCTCCTCGCCGCGTTGGCCGTCGTCTGCACGCTTGTTCCCGTCTCGCTCGCCACGGTCGAAAGCCTCTGCGACGCCTCTCGCTCCCCGCAGCGCGTCCTTCTTCTCGACGTCGCCATGCTCGCCGACCACCGACTCCCCGCGGACAAGCCCCTCGGGCAGGCGTTCACGGGCGCGTCGTTCGGGTCGCTTCCGCTCTACCTCCGTGCCTACGGGCACGATTGCTCCGTAGCCACGACCGTCGACGCCGGTCTCCCCTCCCAGGCCGACGTGGTCGTCGTGATCAACCCCGGACGGCCGTTCACCTCTGAGGAGCGGGACAGTCTTCTCGCCTTCGTCGGCGAAGGCGGAGGACTTCTCGCGCTCGGCGACCACACCGACATCGGTGGCCTGATGGCATCGCTCAACGGCCTTCTCGTCCCAGCGGGGCTTCGACTCCTCTTCGACTCCGCCGTGTTGGGACGCGGCGACTGGTGCGGCTCGCTCTCCCTCCCCTACCCGGAGTCCGTCATCTTCCGCGACGACGACGTCCCGGTGAGCATCGGCGCGTCCGTCTCGGGCGGAGCATGGTGGTCCGGCAGCCGACCGCTCATGGTCGGAACGGACGCCTTCTCCGACCCCGGAGACCGAGACAACGGACAGGCGTACCTCGGCAATCTGGCGTTCGATCGAGGGGAGCACCACGGCGACGTCCTCCTTGGCGTCGAGCGGCGGCTCGGACGCGGACGGATCGCGCTGTTCGGCGACACATCGATCTTCCAGAACCTCTCGCTCGCCTCGTCCTCCGGCTACGTCGATCGCCTCGTTCGTCACCTCGCTGGCGGCCCGGGTGTCCCACCGATGCTTCTTCTTGCCTTCGGATCCCTCGGAGTCGCATTCCTGGTCGTCTGCGCACGGAGCGCCGGCGGTCCGATTCTGCTCTTCGCCGCAGCCTTCCTCTTCGCCGTGGGGCTCGCCGTCGCGGATCTTCTCGTCTCCCGCGTCGCCGCCATCGAGTGGCCTGGCGGGAGCGCCATCGGCGTGATCGACCTTCGTCACGCGAACCCGGTCGATCGTCAGGCCCTCGCGACGAGTGGGATTGACGCCTTGGCCGCCGCCGTCGCGAGAGGCGGGGCTCTTCCACTGGTCTGGGATCGCCCGCGCATGCCGGACCCGTTGCAGGCAGGAGATCTGTGGATTAGCGTCGCCGCGACGCGTCCATTCTCGTCGGCCGATGTCGAGGCGTTGCGGGCCGCTGCCGAACGGGGAGCGCGCCTCGTCGTGGGAGCTCGCTGGCCGTACTCGGCGGCTGCCGCCCCTCTGCTCGGCCCCCTCGGAGCCGAGGTGACGAACGTCCCCCTCGGCGCCGTTCGGCCGTCCGTCGATGGTCTTGACGAGATTCCGGAACTTGGGTCGGCGTGGGTCCTTCGCGTCGGCCCCGCGTGGGCAGCCCTCGGTCACGCCTCTGTCGGGGAGGGCGCGTACCCCGTGGTCGCCGAGCGGAGCCTCGGCCGTGGCTGGATCGCGATCGTCGCAGACACCGCGATCTTCACGAACGCAGCGCTCGAGGGACGGGGATACGCGTTCGTCGAGAACGTTCGGTTCGTCGAACGCCTTCTGCGCGGGGAGGTGACCCCGTGAGGCTCGGCTCCGTCTTGTGGTGGGCGAGCCTGGCTCTGACGGTTGTCGGCGCGGGCCTGTTGGTGAGGCTGTACGCGGAGCTTCCGCTCCCGGCCGGCGCGCTGTGCTTGGCGGCCGCCGCCGCGCTGGCAGGATGGGGGTCGTCCATCTCGCCGCGTCGAGAGATCTCCACAGCATCCTGGGCGCTCGGCTCGATTGTGGTTGCGTGCGCGATCGCCGCCGCGGTGGTCTCCCCCGAGTTGAGCGTCGCAGCGGGCATCGTGGCCGTCGGCGCGGCCGCCGCGCTACCCCAAGCTGATGGATGGAAGAGGATAGGAGCCGGTATCCTCGCTTCGGGGCTTCTCGCCCTCCTGCTCGTCGCCGCGACGGGTCTGTACGTCCGCTTCGCCGCGACAACCCACGAAGCGCCTGTTCTGGGCATCCTCGCGGGGTGGATCGCCCGCGCCCTCGGACTGGAGACCGCGAGGGTCGGCGCGGAGATCATCCTCCCCGCAGGGTCCCGCTTCGTCCCGGTCATCGCGAGTTGGGACCAGTTTGGTCTCATCTACGGCATCCTGGCCGTCGTCGCTGTCGCCGGCTTCGCCTTCTTGACGCAAGGGGTTCGCGGCATCGGCCGTGTGACCGCGCGAGCACTGGGAATTACGGCCGCGTACCTGCTCGCCCGCCACGTGGCGCTCCTTCTCGTCGCGCTCAAACTCGGGCGTCCCGATGTCTTCTGGAACCCGCCGGTCGCGCTCGGCACGATCGCCCCGCTCCTGCTTCTTCTCTTCCGCTTCTCGGGCGTTCACGCCGGGTGGAACGTCGCGACGCTGTTGCCACCTAGAGGAGCGCCGGCACGCCGCACGGCCGCGGGCGTATCGCTCACCGTCTTGGGCACCCTACTCCTGTCTCTCTCATTCCTCCTTGCCCCGGCGGGTAGGCAGTCGGACGGTCGTGTCCTCTTTGACGAGTCCCACGGCGCGTGGGAGACGACGGCGCGGGAGATGGATACGGAGTGGTACGGGATGGCCTCGACGTACAACTACGACTCGCTCTTCCGGTGGCTCGACGACTACTACGAGGTAGACCGGCTGTCGGAACGCATCGATCATGCCGCCCTGGCACGCGGCGACGTCCTGATTCTCAAGACCCCGTCGATCCCCTACACCTCCGAGGAGCAGGCAGCCATCGTGGCCCACGTTCGCCGAGGCGGCGGGCTGTTCGTGGTCGGCGACCACACCAACGTCTTCGGCACAACCAGCGTTCTGAATCCCGTGCTGGCGTCGT
>JAQTVA010000007.1 GCA_028707055.1 Candidatus Bipolaricaulis sp.
GGACGGACAACGCTGGCCGTCGCCCACCGTCTCTCCACGATCCAGGCGGCGGATCGCATCCTCGTCATGGACGGAGGGCGGATCGTCGAACAGGGAACTCACGCTGAGCTCCTGGCGGCGGGGAAGGTGTACGCATCACTCCACGCCGTGCAGCCGATGATGCCGATGGCGTAAGCCCGCCTTCAGGCAGTCCTGACTCAGGAGTCGTTCACCGCCCGGCCATCTCGCACCGCTCGCCGGGCAGAAGTCGCCGGCCTCGTCCTGGTCGCCTGCACCTTCCTCGTCTTGTCCTGCTCGGGATCCAGCGGATCGAGCGGGGGAAGATGCCGCGCCGGCCACGCGCACGGAACCGATGGGGAGTCCGCCGACAAGACCGGAGTTCATCGCGAGTCCCCGGCCCACCGCCCGAACGCCCGCGCCGCTGGAACATGCGATCTGGATTAAGCAGTGATCGACGAGCCCCGCTCCGCGAACTCGAAGTCCGGATCCGAGCAGATCGCGATGCACGCGTCCACGACGCGGCTGTCATACGCCACGCACCGCTTGCTCTTGATCTCCTCCAGGGCTCTGTCCATCCCTAATCCTGGTCGATAGGGGCGATCGCTTGTCATCGCCTCCACGACGTCGGCGACGGCTAGAATGCGGGCTTCAACCAGAATGGCGTCGCCGGAGATCCCGTCAGGATAGCCCGATCCATCCAAGCGCTCGTGATGCTGGCGGATGATCCGTGCGACGGGCCAAGGGAATGGGACATCGCGCAGGATGTCGTACGCGACGAGCGGATGGTTCTGGATAATCGAGAACTCGACCCCCGTCAGACGCTTCGGCTTCGTGAGGATCTCGACGGGGACAGCGATCTTCCCGATGTCGTGCAGGAATGCGCTGACGCGAAGTCCCTTGAGCTCGTCGTCCGACAGCGAGAGTCGTTCGCCGATCCTGACGGCAAGCTCTGCGACTCGGCGTTGGTGTGCCTCGGTGTAGAGATCGCGGATGGCGACCGCGTTCGCGAGGACCTTGACCGTTGCCTCCAGGGTTTGCTCCGTGCGGTTCAGGCTGGCACTCAGCTCGGCTACTGTGCGCTCCACCCGCGCGGCCATCGAGTTGATGCCCTTCTCCAGGGCGAACACCTCATCGCGTGATCGGTAGACGGGAACCCGCGACGAGAGATCGCCGCCTTCGAACCTCCCCAGCGCGTCGACGGATCGACTCAAGCGGCGCAGGACGAGGAGCCGAAACGAGAGGAAGATGATGAACGATGTCGCCAGCAGCGTGCCCACGGATCCAGTGATGAACAGACCGAGATTCGCCGTCTTCTCCGCGAGGGCGGCGCTGGTATCCATCTCCACGTAGGAGAAGAACTGGGGCGTGGTCTGGCCTGTTGCGTAGATGGGCGTCAGCGCGATGATGGACTTTTCCCGTTGCTGCACGCTCGGCGCGGCAGCGGCCGAAAGCAGAGCCTCCCGATCGAAGAGGCCGACGTCCGCCACGTCCCGCCCAACCATCGCGGGGTGGTCGGCCAAGAGGATCACCCCCGCCGTGCTGACGATCAGGCCTGCGACAAGCTGCTCACCGACGACTTGCTGCATGGTCTCGGGATCGGCAATGGCCTCGAAGCGAAGGACGCCGGTATTGAACAGCCGTCCGGGGAGGAGCGCCTGGGACTCCACTCGCGCATCGACGGCCGCGGCGAATCGCTGCGTGTAGATCAGCCCCAGAACGGCGAGCACCACGCTCTCGACGAGTACGATGGCGAAGCCGATCCGCCACGCGAGGCTGAGGCGACCGCGACGTTCCACAGTGCTCCCTTCACGCAGGAGGTTCCTCTCCTGGTGACCTGCTGAGTCCAGGATCCATCCCACCAGGCAGGCGCTGACTGCGAGATCCCTACTCGGCGCCGACGGAGTAGCCGCCCCTGGAGTAGTAGACCCGCAGGGTGGCAGTTCCGTCTGCAAGAACGCGTACCGACGCCCGCGCAGTCTGACCCGTCGGTAGGTCGAACTCGACATCGTAGACGCCCGGGATGAGAGGAGGAACAGGATCCCCGAGGATCCCGGAGGCCACGATGGCGCCGGACGCATCGACAACCCGGAAGGAGATGGGTGTGACCAGCCGCAGCGCGGAGGTCAGCTCGCTGGACGAGGTGACGTCCACATACAGGCCGCGTCCCGCCTCTGCGATGCGTACGAGCTGCTGCCGCGCGGCCGCGTCGTCCTTGACCTCGAACCCCACCACATGAATACGCAGGTCACTGATTTTGGCCCACACCTCTTCTGCCGAGCGAACGGGGTCGCCGCCGCAGCTCTCCTGGCCGTCGGAGATGAGGAGGACCGCCTTGGCGCCCGGTACACCGCTCAGGTCCGACGCCGCCAGGCTGAGAGAGAGCGCGAGCGGCGTCGCGCCTGCGGCGCGGATCTCGACGATGCTCCGCGTCATCCCTGCGACATCGAGCGGCTGAACTGGAAACACGAGTGAGCTACGGTCGCAGCTCCCGAAGATGCGGAGGCCGATGCCGACTCCTTGAGGAGCAGAGGCAAGGAATGTCGTGAGTACCTGCTTTCCCGCAGCGAGCCGGGTGCCGCCCTCGAAGGGTTCCTCCATGCTCGAGGACGTGTCGAGGATGACGAGGATCGTCTTGGGGGAATCACCCAAGTACGCCTGGAGACTCGCGTCAGGGAGCACCCTGAGGGACCCGAACGGCTGCTGTACATCGATTCTCGCGCTGAACCTCCCGACGTCGCCGTCCTCATCCGTCACAACAAGGGACACGTCGTAGGGTCCGGGGATCTCGTAGACGTGCGTCGGCGATGCCTCGTCCGAGGCTGCTCCATCTCCAAACAGCCAAGACCACGATGCGATCTTCCCTTCGAGGTCTGAGGAGCAGTCAACGAACTGCACGGGAAGGCCGGCGAACGCGGGCTCCGCAGTGAAGCAGCCGCGGGGCGGATCGTTCGCCACGGCTTGACTAAGGAGCTCCCTCTTCTTGATGCTCAGCTTCCCCTCGATCATGCTGTTCTCGAGCCACGCCGCGGCCAGTTCTGCCTTGATAAGGCCGATCTTCTCATCGATGACCAGCGGGGGCACCACTCCGTGCATCGCCTGTCGAATGGCGAGAAACCGCTCTGTGAGCTCCAGGATGAGCCCTTCGTACTGGAAGTTCAGGGCCTCGAACGCGAAGAGGTCCGGGCTCAACGCGGCGATGATGCTCGTCTCCAGATCCCAGAGGAGTTGGCGCAGGGCGATGAGCTGCGACAGGATGTCGTCCAGCGAGGCCAGGAGTTCCTCATTGGACTGGCCGCGCGAGATCACGCCAGGAAACAGAAGAACGAGAGCGATGAGAACGACGCAAGCTCGTCGAAAGCCTCTATGCGCCACGATCCCTCCTGAGTGCTTCTCTCCCACAGGTTTTCTCACGAGTATACCACGGCGCCCTCTCTGCCAGCAGCGGATCCCGACGTCTTGCTGCCGCCCGGCAAGTCGTCCCGCCCTCAGGAGATAGGCTAGGCTCGTCTCATGGCATACGGGGAACGATCTGCAAGGCGCTGTCGACGCTGTCTTCTCCCGGAGGGGATGTTCCACGTCCGACTCGATTCCGACGGCGTGTGCAATTACTGCCGTCACTGGGATCAGACCAGCGCGTTTCTTCTCGACTTCGACCGGCACCGTCCCTTGCTTGAGGATCGGCTGCGGCGATTCCGGGGGCGGTTCTACTATGACGCCGCCGTCGGCCTGAGCGGCGGGAAGGACAGCGCGTACGTCCTCCATCGCCTGACGTCGGGCTACGACGTCCGAGTGCTGGCCGTCACCTTCGACAACGGGTTCCTTACGGACTCCGCCTGGGACAACATCCACGCCATCACCCGCCGCACCGGCGTCGACCACTTCGTGTACAAACCGGACTGGAGCCCGTATCGCGAGTTCTACCGCGCGGCACTCCTCAAGCTCGCGGACCCGTGCTTCGCCTGCTCGGTGGGCGGCTACATCCTCTCGGTGCGTGGATGCCGCGACCTGCGCGTCCCGTTCTTCGTCCACGGTCGATCGCCGATGCAGATGTTCCGGCACTGGTATCCGGGGACGCACGACCCGAGCGTCAACGTCCTACGCGGTAACCTCGCCGAGTACTCGCCGGCTGCGCTGCGTCAGCAACGCCGGACGATGCTGCACCTCATGCGGTTGCTTCTCCTCTACCTCACGCCGAGCCCGCGCCTTCGTCACCGCATGGTTCGCGAGCTGTTCGGCTCGAAGGTCGAGCGCGGCGAGTTGTCGGCCGAGTTCCTCGCCTTCTTCCTCTTCGAACCGTACGACGAGCGGGAGATCGTCCGCTTCCTTGCCGGGCGCGACACGGGCTTCCGGTCGGGCCAGAGCCGCGCGCTCCTCGGCCACAACGACTGTCTGATTCACGACGCGTGCGCGTTCCTGTACGAGCAGCAGCACGGGGTTCCGCGCTCGCTGCTCGAGGTCGCGGCGATGGTTCGTCAGGGAGCGATCCCGCGGGATGAGGCCGACAACGTGCTTGCCGTCAATGAGCCTTCCCCCGAAGCTCTCGAGCGGTCGATCGGACACCTGCTCGAGCGGCTCGAGGTGTCGAGAGCAAAGTTCGATGCACTCGTCGCCCGCGTGGGCCGCAAGCGAGGCCGCTTGCCGCTCGGCTGACGCCGGGTCGCTCAAGCCTTGGGCAAGCGCGTGAACAGGAGGTCCTCGCGGCCGCCGCGATAGACGAACGCGCAGACGGCGTCGGCCTCGCGTAGGAATCGGATCTCGATGAGCTCGGGGTACGGATCGCGCGACCAGAAACGGTCGTGGATCGTCGGGGTGTAATCGAGGTCCATCGACGGTCTTCGTGGATCGCGGTTCCGCAAGCGGATCCCCGTGTCGACGGCCTCCACATCGAACGTCGTCGCCAGCTCGGCGCAGTGAAACGGCCCCTCGTATTCGAGAAAGGATCTCCGGCCCGTCCGGCCGATGAACGGCACGAACGTGCTCGTCTCCCCGTCTCCCTCGTGAACCGTGAGTGCCGGCCGGCGCCGTTGCGTGGCGGGGAAGGAGATTGTCGGGTTCCCTCCGGGTCCCTGGAGCGTCTGCGTGCCGACCCGATCCAGGTCGATGGGTGCGCTGCCGGAGATCGACACCGTGAGGCCGCCGTCCTTCTGGGCCAGTTCGAGGGCACGCGACGCCTCGGGGTCGAAGTACATGCCGACAAGGTGCTCCGGAGGCTTCTTTGACGACGGGGCGCTCTTCGTCGCCGGCCGCGCGCACGTCCGCTTCTCTCCCGTGATGCCGATCGCGTCGAGAACGGCGGAACGGAGGTCCCAGGCACCGAGGTCCTCGCGATTGGTCAGGGCGACGATCTCGAGCTCTTCGTCCGGGAACACGGCCAACGATGCCGTGTATCCCCAGATCGCGCCGTCGTGGCCGATGAAGCGCCGGTCGTGGTACGTGCCGACATTCAGTCCGTAGCCGTACCCGAACCCGTCGTCGCGCACCCTCGGGGTGCGCAGGATGCGGTGGCGCATCGTCTCCGGCGAGACGAGCGACGGGAACAGAATGTGCTTCGCGAGGAGCGCGAGGTCGTGGGCGCTCGCGTACAGGCCCTCCGCGCCGACGTGCCGGTAGTCGAGGCGCACGGGCTGCAGCGCGGTGCGTGGCGCTCCGATGCCCCGCAGCTCGAACGGGCTCGCGAGGTCGATCGCGTAGTCGACATACCCCTCGGCGTGCGCACGGGTCCGTACCACGTCGTCGGAGACATACGTGTCTTTCATGCCAAGCGGGTCGAGGATCCTCGACCGCGCGAACGCCCCGAAGCGCTCGCCGCGGACGTGCTCGACGATGCGTGCGAGGAGGAAGTAGTTCGAGTCGCAGTACTCGTACTTCGACCCCGGCTCAAACGCTAGGCTGCCGACACGGCACAGGGCCTGAAAGACCTCGTCGGGTGAGGGCGACAGACGCGGGTGCCACCCGGCGCGGTAGTAGAGAAGACCGAAGTAGTTCCGCAACCCACTTTCCTGATGGAGCAAGTGCTCGACTCGCAACCTGTCGCCGTAGGCGGGGAACTCGGGCAGGATGTCTCGCAGGCGCGCTGTGGGCGAGAGCGCGCCTTCCTCTTCGAGGATTGCGATCGCGAGGCCGGTAACGATCTTGGCCACCGAGCCGGTGTCGAACGGGATACGGAGCGTGAGCGGTTCGTCCGACTGGGGCGACGCTGTGCCGGCGGCGGCGAACGCCTCTTGGCGGCCGTGCGAGGACACGAGGACGACACCCCCCGGATCTCCGGATCGGATCCCCGAGAAGTACTTCCGGCGGGCTTCCGCTACGGCCCGCTCGAGGACGGCGCTGGATGCGCTCATCAGGTCCCTCCGTTGCGACGCCGGCTACGGGCGAAGGCGGACACAAAGCTCGAGTTCGCGTTGTCGTCCCGATCCGTGCGTCCTTCGCGTCGCGCCGCCGATTCTCGGCGACGCCGTTCCGCGACGCAATCGTTCACCGCTCGACTTGCCGGCGCATCGCGGGGAAGGCGTTGCTTACTCCGCGCGCCGCCCGTCGAGATGTGCGGTGTCGTTCCACAGCTCGAGCTGCCAGCCGTGGCGACCGTGCCGGAAGGCGCTCAGGCTCGTGTTATCGCAGCAGACTCCGCGGATGGCCTGCCGCGGAAGGTCGAGGAGAGCGCCGAGGAACATCCGGAGGACGCCGGCGTGGCTCACGACGACGATCGTCCTCCCCCGCCCGTGATGGATCGCCTCGTCGACGAACGACGCGACGCGTTCGCGCACGTCGGCCACGCTCTCTCCTTCGGGGAGGGTGCCGTCCGTCGCGTAGCGATCCGGCTCAGGGAACAGCTCCGGGAAGCGCTCGCACGCGGTCCGAAACTCCATCCCCTCGAGGAGTCCGTAGTTCCGCTCCCGCAGCCGCGGGTCGAGGGTCATGGGAAGCCCGTGCGCTGAAGCGATCCCCGCCGCGGTCTGCGCCGCGCGATCGAGGTCGCTCGCGTAGACGGCGCTGACGGGGAAAGAAGCCAGACGTTCGGCGACCGCCTGTGCCTGCTCTCGTCCCCGCGGGGACAGCGGGGTGTTGGTCCAGCCGGTGTACGTCCGCGCGACGTTCGATTCTGTCTCCCCGTGCCGCACCAGGAGGAATCGGATCTCATGAGGTTCGAGCGTGCTTCGCATGGCGGGGTCGATCTTCGGTGACGGTGCTGCGAGGCGCAACGTGGCGGCCTGGACGTCACCCGTGCAGGGTCGGAGTCGGCTACTCGAAGAACCCCGCCGGCCAGAAGCCGCTTCCTGCATCTGGGCAGAGGAGGTCGAGCTGCGGCACCACGTTGCCGGTTCCGAACAGGGTACCGGAGAACGGCACACCGAGGTCGGCTCCGAAGCACGGGCCCGCCGAGACCCGGAACGGCGCCCAGCGGCTGTCGGAGATCGTGTTCCCTTGGATCATGATGGACGTCACTGCGCCCGAGATGACGATCCCCACCGAGCATCCGTGGACTTGGTTCGCGGAGATCCGAGCCGTTGTCGAGTCGTAGAACTGGTTCGAGATCGTGATGCCGCTTGTCGAGTACACGATGCGGTTTCCCTCGATGGCGAGGTTCGTCGCTCCCTGAGCCTGGATCGCGTGGGTGAAGTAGGCGAAGTCGCAGTTGCGGAGGGTGGCGGACGCCATCGGCCCGAGGAAGACCCCGTCGCTTCCACCGTGGGAGCGGAGGTCGCGATTCGGCCCGCGGAAGACGGACGAGTCGACGGCGAGCACGCCGCCGCGGGCATCGATCGCTCGGGCCGCGTTGCCCTGCTCCACGGTCAGCGCACAGTCGATGACCGCCAGCAGGCCGTCCATGGAGTCGCTGACCCCGATGCAGGGGCTCAGACCGGACGTCACGAGCGTGAGATTCTCGAACCGAACCGCGCCGGACGCCGCGAGGAAGACGAAGGCCGTCGGAAGGTGCGGAGTGGCCCCGCGGAGGATCGTCGCCGTGCAGTCGGGGCCGCTCCCTCGGATCGCGACGGCGATCCTGACCACCAGGTTTTCGGTGTAGATGCCGGGGGCCACGGCGATCTCGTCGCCCGCAGCGGCGGCGTCCAGGGCGGCCGCGATCGACGCGTACTCGCCGGGAACGCTCAGCGTGCGGGCGGCGCAAGCCACCCCCACTCCGAGGGACAGCACCAGAATCGCCACAGTCGCTCGGCTGCGTCTCGAAACCATCGTGCCTCCGATGCCTCGTCCGACCTCTTCATCCCCGTCAGAAGGCGCTTCCAGCATAGCGCCGAGTCGAGCGACGGGGAAGCGGGCTGCGGACGGAGGCGCGGAGCTTTCGGGCCGGGCCTTCGTGGCTTCCCGCCACAGCCTGGCGTATGCTTGCCCGACATGGCCTGAAGAAGAAGCATTCGCCCGGTCCGTTCGAATGCTCCAGCGTTCGCGTCTTCCCCGGTCCTAGGAGGTCCCGTGCAGCCACTGCGCCGTCTGCTGTTGTCGATCGGAGAGTCCCGCGACCCCGACCGCATCGAGCGTCTGCCGGGGCTCTCGAACCGCAACTTCCGGGTCGTCCTGGGCCAAGACGAATACATCGTCCGCCTCGCCAGCCGGGACGTCGATCGTCTTGGGATCAGCCGCCAAGTCGAGGCCGAGGCTCTTCGGCTCGCGTATGACGCCGGCCTCGGGCCGGACGTCGTCCGCTACGTCCTACCGGAAGGCGATCTCATCACGCGGCCCATTCCGGCGCGGCCGTTCAGCGAGAGGCCAGAGACGTACAGAGAGGTCGAAACGTTGCGCTCCATCGTTCGCGTCGTGCGACGCGTGCACGAGCTTCCTCCGCTCAGGCACGCGTTCGATCCGTTCGCCCAGATCCGCGAGAGCCTCCGACGCGCCGCCGAGTTCAACGTCCCGCTCCCCACGGGGAGTGAACGAGTTCTCCTGCGGGTGGACGAGATCGAAGCTGCGCGAGGGCCGCTGAAGCCGCCGTATCTTGCGCTCTGTCACAACGACCTCTTCGCGGGGAACCTGCTCGACGCCCATCCGATTCGACTTGTCGATTGGGAGTTCGCAGGGATGGGCGACGTGTTCTTCGATCTTGCGACCCTGCTCGTCTCGTGCGACGAGGCGTCACCCCTGCCGGAGGAGCAACGCCACGCGATCCTGTGCGAGTACTTCGGCGACGAGACGCCGACCCATCGCCGCCGCCTGGATGACATGGTCCTCGTTGTGCAGCTCCATGTTGTCGCGTGGGGGCTGACCCATCACATGCTCGGAACGCCCGAGCACGGATGGGAGGGGTTCACGTACCTCGGTTTTGCCACCGACCTCTTGACCGAGCTCCTCGCCCGGCTCTAGACAGGCCGCGTCGCGTCAGTCCAAGTCGTGTCGTCGGATTCAATGGACGGGGGTGGGAGAACGCACGATCTGCCCATGCGCGCCTTTGCGTTCCTGATCAAGCTGCGCTACGGTTGGTCATCGCCACTGGCTTTTGGGGTGGGCCCCTCGCAGCCGTCGACCCCTCACGAAGTCACGGGGCTTGCTCTTCGCAAGAATTGTGGGAGCGCAGGCTCTTGCACCAGAACCGGGTATCTGGCTAGAGCGTGAGATCGGCCAAGACGACGTTCGGATTCTTGGTGTCACGCGAACGGCCGTGGTCTACGGGCCGAGGAAGGAGGCCGAAGTGGTCGAAGGCCGGAAGATGTACGACGTTCGCGTCTACAACCTGAAGTGCGCCGAATGCGGAAAACCCGTGGTGGAACTCCCTTTCCAGCCGCTGAGTTCGGGTCGACCCGTCTACTGTGCGGACTGCAACCAGAAACGGACCCCCCCCAAGAAGAAGCCGTACAAGGCGAAACCGAAGGGGCGCAGACGCTAGAGCGGTCGGCGATCCGGAGAGGGTGAGGGGCACTCGGCCCGTGGCTTGCCGGCCGATCCGCGGCGTCGACCGAGTCTAGGAGTCAGGACCCAAGAGGATCGTCGGCACGGCGCACGACCACGTCCACGGACCGCCCGACGCCGTCCACGAGGGCGCGGTAGGCCGCGCGCGTCTTCGCCTCGTAGTCGCCGCCCCGGTCGAGGGCGAGACCTCGACCGACGACCGTCACCGCTTCGACGTCGAATCGGACAAGTCGCAGACCGGTCTGACGCACAAGACTCGCACCGGCCTGTGGCGGCGCGCTGCGGCCATCGGCGATCCAGTGTACGAATGTCGAGACACCGTGAGTCTGCCGTGCGGCCTCTTCGACGTATCGAATCCTCCCGTGGGAACTGCGCTCTGACAGAAGTCCGACAAGGTGGAGCGCGCCGCCGCGCCGACGGGCGTCGTCGATCGCCCGGACGATGGCGGGGTTCGACGCGAACCGGCCGCTCGCGATGGCTTGCTCGATTCGCAGTTCATCCTGGGCCACGGGCGTTCCGGCACCGAGGTTCATGTGTCCGGCTTCGGAGTTGCCGCTGCTCTCAGGAAGGAGCCCTACCGCTTCCCCGGACGCCAAGAGCGTCACGAAGGGGCCGCGCGTCAGCCGATCCCACGTCGGCGTCTCTGCCAGCTCGATCGGATGGACGCGGTCGCCCGCCCCGAGTCCCCAGCCGTCAACAATGACGAGGAGGACCCGCCCGGGCTCTTCGGGCGCTCGTTCGAGAAGCGAGCGCCCTGTCATCCCCTCCGGTTGCGGAAGGCCGAGGAGATCGAGAAGGGTCGGCGCGACGTCGCACAATGCATCGCCGGGACGCAGCGGCCGAGCGTGTCCTTCCGGATCGATGACCAGGAAGGGAACCGGATTCCTCGTGTGAGCCACGTTGGGCGGGCCGCCGACGGGACCGTGATCCTCGAGCACGCCGTGGTCGGCCGTCACGGCCATCCAGTAGCCGCGACGCCGGGCGGATTCCAGAAGCCGTCCCAGCGCACGGTCCACCTCGGCGGCGCAACGCGTCTTCGCCACCAGCTCCGTCGAATGCCCCAGGATGTCGCCCGTCGCGAGGTTAACGACGGCAAAGTCGTAGAGCATCCGGCGGAGCTCGGCCTCAAGAACGTCACAAATCGCCGGCAGCGCGCTCGGCGGATCGTCGAGGTTCGATGGCACGCAGCGGTCCGTCTCTCCGGGGAACGGCTCCGTCCGTCCTCCGTTGAAGAAGAACGTGACGTGCGCGTACTTCTCTCGCTCGGCGAGTCGCAGCTGCCGCAGCCCGGCGCGCGAAACCGTCTCGCCGATCGTCGCTCCGGCAGGCACCGGCGGAAAGGCCACGGGGAGATCTCGGAAGTCGGGGTGGTAGAGGGTCAGCGGCACGAACGTCAGTGGGTCCAGGTGCTTTCGCCGGAAGCCGTCGAACGGCTCGTCGACGAAGGCCCGCGTCAGCTGGATCTCCCGTTCGCCGCGGCGGCAGCAGAAGAGGACCGAGTCGCCGGCCCCGATGCGCCCGACGGGGCGTCCGTCCCGGCGCACGACGAGGGGCGGCATCCAGTAGTCGGTGGCCTCCCCCTCGCGGTGGACGGCCTCCATCGCACGGGCGAGCGCCTCGCCCGTCGGGTCGGCCGAAAGCGACGGAGTGATCAGGACGCTCCTTCCCCGGGTGCCTCCGGCAGGAAGACGGCCCGCTGGACCGACATCCCGACCGCGCTCCCTTCGGGGATCGTTACGTCCGGGTTCACTTCGACGCGCCACTCCTTCCCGACCGCCTCGATCCGGTAGTCGACCTGATTGCCGAGGAAGGTGCGTCGGCGCACGATCCCGCGCAGCGTGCCTCCCGCCTTCTCCGTCAGCCGGATGTCCTCGGGCCGCACGAAGAGGAGTCCTTCGCGGCTCTGTTCGGCGCCAACCGGAACCTCGCACGGGAACGAGATGTCCTCCACCCCGGCGACGGCGGCTCGCCCCTGCGATCCCGAGGACTCGACGAGGGTCGCCCGAGCGAAGTTCGCCAGCCCGATGAAGTCGGCGACGAACGCGCTCCGGGGCTGGCGGTAGATCTCGCCCGGGGAACCGATCTGATCGATTCGCCCCTCGTTCATCACCACGATGCGGTCGGAGAGCACCATCGCCTCCGCCTGGTCGTGCGTGACGTAGAGCACGGTGATCCCCGTGCGGCGGTGGAGATCCATGATCTCAAACCGCATCTTCTCGCGCAGTTTGGCGTCGAGGTTCGACAGCGGTTCATCGAGGAGCATCGCCACCGGCTGCACCACCAGCGCTCGCGCCAGAGCGACGCGTTGCTGTTGACCGCCCGAGAGCTGCTCGGGATAGCGTTTGGCCAACCCCGTGAGGCCGGTCAGCTGAATCGCCTCATCCACCTTCTTCTGGATCTCCCTGCGGGGAACCTTCTTGATTCGCAGGGGGTAGGCGATGTTGCGAAACACGGTCATGTGAGGCCAGACGGCGTAGTTCTGGAACACCATCCCGAGGTTCCGCCTTTCGGGCGGGATAAGCGTCGAGCCCGAGGAGACCACGACGCCGGCAATCTTGATCTCCCCTTTCGTCGGGCGGTCGAACCCGGCGACCATCCGGAGGGTCGTCGTCTTGCCGCATCCGGAAGGGCCGAGGAGGCAAACGATTTCCCCGCGAGCGATCGCCAGCTCGATGTCGTCCACCGCCACGACGTCCCCGAACGCCTTGGTCAGGTGCTCCAGTTCGATGACGCTAGGCATTGGCTTTCCCTCCTACGACTCTCCGAACGATCGCGTTCAACACCAGAAGGACAACCACAATCAGCGAGGCCAGAGCCGCCGCGATGTGGTAGTACCCGGCGCTCTGCATCTCGTAGGCCGCCACCGCCAAGGTCGGCGTGTGAGGGCCGTAGAGCAGGATCGACATCGTCAGTTCGCGCAGGGTCGGCATGAAGATGAGGAGCCAGCTCGCGACGAGGCCCGGTCGGATGAGCGGAACGATCACATCGCGGAAGTTCTGCATCCAGCTGGCCCCCGAGATCCGCGCCGCTTCCTCGAGCGACGGATGGATCTGGACGAGCGACGCCGAGACGTTCCGGTAGCTGTAGAACAGGTACCGGACGACGTAGGCCACGATGATGATCCAGAACGTATTGTAGAGGTTGAGCTTGAACTGCCCCGACCACGCAAGAATCATTGCCAACGCGACGACCGTGCCCGGAATCGCGTGGGGAAGAGTGCTCAGAAAGTCGATCGCCTGCCGCCCCTTGAGCTTCGTCTTGACGCTGATGTAGGCGAGGAGTGCACCAAACGCCGTCGTGACCGTTGCTGCCGTCAACGCCAACAGGCTGCTGTTGAGGAACGCGGACTTTGTAAGACTGTAGTCGAACAGGATGTATTTGTAGTTGTGGAGCGTCAGGTTCTCCCACCGTAACGGAAGACCCCACGCGCGGATGAACGACGTCAGGAACATCGACACGAGCGGCGCGATGACGATGAACCCGAGAAAAGCCACGACGCCGCAGGCAATAGGAGCTCGCCACTTGCCGAGTTCGACGACCGCCGGGCGGACGCTCTTCCCCGAGATGATCGCCGCGCCGTGTTGCCGGCTGAGAACCCAGCGATTGAGGAGGAGAATGAACAGCGCCGCGGCGAGCAGGAGCACGGACAACGCCGCCGCCAGCCGGATCCCCTGGAACGTTCCATCGTGCATGTAGAGGTAGATGCGCGTCGTGAGGACGTAGATGCGAGCTCGCATTCCGAGGAGCGCGGGCACGCCGAAGTTCGAGATCGTATACAGGAAGGCGAGGATCATCCCCGCCATGATGCTCGGCAAGACGAGAGGAAGGGTGACGTTTCGCAGCACGCGGATCTTGCCGGCGCCCGCGATCCGCGCCGCCTCTTCGAGAGACGGATTCATCCGCTCCAAGGCTCCCTTGGCGGTGATGAAGATGAACGGGAACGTGTACATCGTCATCACCCACACGATCCCCGAGAACGAGTACAGGTTGAACGGAGCCGTCGGCGTGTGGAACAGCCCCGTCCAGAGCTTGTTCAGGTAACCGACGCGCGGTGCAAGGAGCTGGGTCCATGCCATCGCTCCGATGAACGGCGGGAGCATGTAGGGGACGAGACTGGCCATCTCGATCCAGCGCCGACCCGGAAGGTCGGTGCGCGCGACGAGCCACGCCAGCGCCACCCCGATCCCCGTCGAGAAGGCGACTGTCAGCGCGCCGAGCTTGAGCGTGTTCCAGAAGGGAAGGATATTGCGCTGCTCCGAGAACACGTACGTGTAGTTGACGAAGGTGAGCTTCCCCTGCATGACGACGCTCTTGTAGAAGAGGGTGCCGAGGGGAAGCCCGACAAGGATCAAGAGCAGAACGATGACCGAGACGAACAGGATCGGTTGGGTGAGGTTCCGCCTCACGCCGGTTCGCTTCGCATCCTCCATCTCGCCCCCGAGGGTCCGGGGTGGGCTCTTCGGCCCACCCCGATTCCGTGTTTCGCGACGTCCTATTCCAGCATGATCTCCACGAACTGCTCCGTGAAGAAGTTGCTGGTGCACTTGAAGAAGTCCATCGGCAGGCTGATCGACTGCGCAGACAGCTCGGCCAACGTCGGGGCGCCGACAGGACCGACGACGTCGGTGCGAGCCGGAACGTACTGACCGAACGTGACGAGCGCCTTCTGCCCGTTGGGCGAGAGGACGTAGTCCACGAATGCCTTCGCCGCCGCCAAGTGGTCGGTCGTCTTGATGATCGCGATCGGGCTCGGGACGAGGACCGCGCCATCCGTTGGGTAGACGAGTTCAATCGGGCTTCCGGCTTTCTTCAGATCGCGCACCATGTTGTCGAGGGTGAACCCGATCAGGTACGCGCCCGACGAAACCTCCGCCGCCGACTGGCTGTTCCCCTGCACGACCGTGCACCCATTGGCGCGTAGCTGCTCGAAGTAGTTCACCCCGTACGTCATGCCGAGCGCCGCGCACGTGACGACGTTCGATCCCGAGTACTGCGGATTGCCGGTGACGACCTGCCCGGCCCACTTCGGGTCGAGGAGGTCCAGCCACGAGGTCGGGGGCTCGGTGACGTAGAGCGAGTTGTAGCAGATGACCATGGCGAACACGCGAGCGCCGTAGTAGTAGCCCTCCGGCTGAACGAGCGACGCCGGCAGACTCGCCGCCTGGGGCGAGAGGTACGGGAACAGGAGGTCCTGGTCCTTCAACGTCTCGCAGTAGGAGTACTCGGCGACCCAGATGAGGTCGGCGAGGATCCGTCCGGCCTCCTTCTCCGCCGCGATCTTCGCCTGGACAGTCCCGGTCCCCGATCGGTACACCTGCAGGTCGATCGTGGGATTCAGCGCCTCGAAGTCCTGCTCGATCGCCGACATGATCTCCGTCGGGCAGGACGTGTAGATCAGCAGAGGTTCCTTCTCCGCCAGGCCGACGATCCCCGCGGCCGCGACAAAGCTCAACACCAGTACCAGCATGAGATTCTTTCGCATTACGCTAACCTCCCTGCACAGCTCTTCCTTACCCGTCCCGTTTGGCCCGTCAGAAATCGTGGCGTCGCATCACCCCCCTTCTTCGAACAACCGACGCATCGCGTCGATCCCCACCTTGGCTGCATCCGGCCAGGCCCGACCGGCGCCTTCGAGCGTGATGGGCCCCGCGAACGTGCGGAGGAATCCGAGCGTGCTCGGCGACGCCGGGGACAGCCCCCGGTCGAGAGGCAGGTGGATCTTCTCCTCGCTGACGTGGCTGTAGTGGACGTGGATGATCCGCTCGCCGAGTCCCTCGACGAACCGATCCGCGCACTCCGGGTCGACGGTCCAGGCGTGGGCGAGATCGAGGCAGATTCCCGCCTTGAGTCCGGGCGCGTCGGAGAACAGCCGCACCATCTCCTCTGGTCTGACCAACACCTCTTTGGGCCGCCGCTCCATGGCTTCGATGGCGACGCGAACCCCGCGTCGATCGGCGTACGCACACAACTCGACCAGCGACTCCACCAGGACCGGCCACAGTCCGTCGGCGTCTCCCTTGGTGTTCGACACGCGCCCGGGGTGCAGGACGACCTGGCGAATCCCCAGCGCGGCCGCCGCGCGCAACGAGCCCCGAATCTCGTCCCTCGAAGCCTGCCGGATGCGCGGGTTGACCGAGCACGGGTTGAGATCGTGAAACGGGACATGGAGGTAGCGGCGGACCGGCACGGCGTCGAGGCGCCGCCGAATCGATCGAGCGGACAGGCGGCGCCGGAGGGGACCTGTCCACAGCTCGACGCCCGCGAACCCCAGATGGGCCGCCGCCTCCGCGGCCTCCCACAGCGTCACGTTCCCCAGGAGTCGCGAGGACACGGAGAGCGTCGGCCCATCTTGTCTAGGTGTTGTCGTCTTCATCGAGAAGTTCACGTCCGATTCGCGAGAAGTGCTCCTCCATCAGATGACACGCTCGCGCCGTGTCCCGGTTGCGGAACGCGTCGAGAAGCCGACCCAGGCCTCGCACGGACCGCGATAGGTACTCGCTCTGTCGGCGCATGAGGTACTCCTTCATCGCGTGCCAGACTGGACGCTCCATGAGGTGCAAGAGCCTGCTCACTTCCTGCAGCAGGAGGTCGTTTTCCGTCGCCTCGGCGATCGCAAGGTGGAATCGGCGGTTCGCCTTGAAGTAGTCGTCGACGCTCTCGTCGGCCGCGGCCTTCTTCATCTCCCGCCACGCCGCCTCGATCGGTGCGAGGTGCTCCGGGGTCATTCGTCGCGCCGCCAGCTCGGCGATGCCGACCTCAAGGATCCGCTGCAACTCGTACGTGTCGCGAACGCTTCCCTCATCCGAGGCGGCTTGGAGAGCGCGATCCAGCATCTTCTCGTCTCGGCAAAGAACATGCGTCCCGACCCCAACGCGACGCTCCACCACGCCGAGAGCCTCGAGGATGCTCATGGCCTCACGCACCGACGACCGTCCGACCTCCAGCGTCTCGGCGAGGACCCGCTCCGTAGGAAGCTGCGATTCCTCGTCGAATTGCCCGCTTCGCAAGGCGTCCACGAGCCAGGCGAGAACCTGCGCCGACCGGGCCTGTCCCTTCGGAATCCCGTTGCCGTTCATTGGTCAGACCAATATATCGATGCCTCCCACCCAGGTCAACGAGGGCCTCAGGTTTCGCTGTGCGCGGCGATCGCGATACACTCCCGACAGGTGGAAGCACGACATCTCCGGGAAGGAGGGGCAGGGAATGCGCATTGTCGACCTGACGCCGGAGCACGAGTCGATCTTCGCCTCGTGCCTGGAGGAACGGCTTGCGGAGGCGCGAGAAGCGGGCAGCCTACGAGCCGAGTGGATTCATGTGATGAAGAACCGCGGTTTGCGCGCCAAGCTTGCGGTCGATGACACGAACACCCCGATCGGGATGATCCAGTATGTGCCGGGGCGCGAGACGCTCCTGGACGGCTCTCCCGACGCCTACTTCATCTACTGCGTTTGGGTCGTTCGGTTTCGCGACGAGCGCGGAAATCACCAAGGGAAAGGGACGGGAGCGGCCCTCCTCGAAGCCGCCGAGACAGATGCGAAGGCCCTCGGCGCCTCCGGGATGGCGGCGTGGGGCCTCGTCCTCCCCGTGTGGATGCGGGCGTCGTGGTTCCGCAAGCACGGTTACCGTCGCGTCGATCGCTCGGGGATGGCGGCCTTGATGTGGAAGCCGTTCCTCCCGACCGCGGCCGCGCCGAAGTTCGTGCTCCCGAGGAAGGCGCCGGAGCGCATTCCGGGACAGGTTACGGTCACGAGCTTCCTCCACGGTCACTGCCGCGCGGCGAATGTCGGCCACGAGCGAGCGAGGCGCGCGTGCGCCGAGATCGGAGGTCCGGTCGTCTACCGCGTGATCGATACGAAGAGCATGGCCACGGCCAACGAGTGGGGGATTCTCGACGCGCTCTACATCGACGATCGGGAGGTGCGCATCGGGCCGCCTCCGTCGTACGAGAAGATCAAACGGCGGATCGAGAAGGCGGCTCGGCGGCTGGGGTCGGCGAGCGCAGCCGCGGGCGACTAGAGCCGCCGCATCCAGGCGTGGGCTCGCCGCTCGATGACGAAACCGACCGACCGGTACAACGCCCCCGCCGGAGCCTCGTACCACGACACGTACGCGGCGGTCGCGCCGCGCTCCTGGAGGCGCCGCAGGGCCTCGGTCATCACGGCCCTGCCGAGGCCGCGCCGCTGGTATTCGTGCGCCGTGCCGTCGAGCACGAACACGCCGGTGCGCGACGCGTCGTCGTAATAGCACACCGCGAAGGACGCGAGGTCGCCGTTCGGGGCCACGGCGACGACGTCGAGGTCTCTGCGGTAGAGGGGCGCTCGCTGAACGTTCCGGTACCAGGAGCCCGTACCGTCGCACCCCTCCTCCGGCTCGCTCGGATGGAACGCGCGCCACGAGCACAGACTCCGTTGTGGGTGCTCGCCGACGTCGCCCATCGAACGAACGACGAACCCATCCGGGAGCGGGGCCGCTGGAATCGGCTCGGTCAGAAATCGCCTCGCCTCGTGCTCGACCGAGTGTTCGCTGGCGAACGTTGCGTAACCGCGCTCCGCAAGGACACGACTTCTCAGCTCGTCGTCCTCCATCGACCACACGCAGACCACGCGCCCGCTTCTCGCCCCGGGCGCAGAGCACTCACGCTCTGCCACGGCGATCATCTCGTCCTCCAAGGCCTCAGTGCGACGGACCGGATCGATGTGCAGGTGGCAGACGCCGGGATCCCCCTGATTCAGGATCGCTGCGATCTCGCCGTCTTCCGTCTCCCACAGACACAGTTCGTCGGGTTTCCGATCCACGACGTTCTGCAGCCAGTGCCAGCGCCAGTAGTCGAATAGGGCGACGTGCCAGTTCCCGCCCGGTCGGTCGTCGAGCCGGAAGAGGTTCCGCAGGAAATCGCGGGCGCGCCAATAGTCCGAGTCATCACGGTAGTGTCGCAGTCTGAGTGTCACGGAGAATCCTCCCACGCTCTGCGGGACTTAAGTTCCGGATTGTCGCTCGCGGCACGGGACCAGGCAACGCGCGGCGGATGCCGTTCACAGAACCCCGCGTTGGCGCGACGCCGGGCCGGCCTTACGATGTCCGCATCATGAACGCGCTGGTGCTCGATGGGTCTCGAGGTACAGAGTGCCGCGACGCCCTCGCCGCGCTCCAACAGGCCCTGGCGGACGCGGGGCACTTGGCGGAAGTCATCCCTCTGCGCGAAAGGACGATCGCCCCCTGCCGTGGTTGCTTCGGCTGCTGGATCAAGACGCCGGGGGAGTGCGTCATCGACGACGATGGGCGGGCGGTCGCGCGGTCGATCGCCCGCTGCGACGTTCTCGTCTATCTGACGCCGGTGACGTTCGGCGGCGTCTCGTCCGAGCTGAAGAAGGCCCTCGATCGGATGATCCCGAACCTCTCGCCGTTCTTCGCCCGGGTCTGCGGCGAGACGCACCACCAGCGTCGCTACCGGAAGACGCCGCGGTGGATCGGGCTGGGCGTCCTGTCGCAGCCGGATTGCGAGGCGGAGCGCGTCTTCAAGACCCTCGTCGAGCGCAACGCTCTCAATCTGCAATCGGAGCGCGTGGCCGCGGCCGTCGTCACGCCGGCCTCCGACCTCGCGGCGACGACGGCCGCGCTCGTCAAGGCGGTGGCGGAGTGACTCAGCGGAAGGCGCTCCTGCTTGTGGGGAGCCCGCGGGGGATCGGTCACAGCACATCGGATCGGTTGGGGAGCGTTGTGCTTGACGCACTGAAGGGCCGGAGCTTCGACACCGAGAAGCTCCACGTCCACGCCGTCATGGACTCGCCGGCGGCGTTCGAATCGGCGCTTGCCGCGATCGGGGCCTGCGACACGGTCATCCTCTCGCTGCCGCTCTACGTCGACTCGTTCCCGGCCCCGGTGATTGCCCTTCTCGAGCGGATCGCCGAGCGGCGCGTCGGAGCCGGCCGCGTGCGGTTCTCCCTTGTCATTCAGTGCGGGTTCCCGGAGGCGAAGCACAACGCGACGGCCCTCGCCATCGCGGAGCGCTTCGCCTCCGAGGTCGGGTGGGAGTGGCTCGGCGGGGCCGCCCTCGGCGGGACCGGCGGCTTCGCCAAGGACGTGGGCGCCGTCCTCGCTCCGGTGGGGGAGGCTATCGCTGATGGGAAGACGGTTCCGGAGGTTGCGTCCTCGGTGCCTTTCCCCGCCTGGCTCTACCGCTTCGTCGGCAACGTCATGTGGCGTCGCCAGGCCAAGAAGCAGGGCGCCACCCGGAGCCTGCGCGCCCGACCGTACGAGGGCTAGCGACGCGGCGAGCGCACTCAGGTCCGACGGCAGGCGGTCGGCTCCACGATCCTCACCGGTGAACCCGTCCGCCACGAACGGGCGACGTACGAGAGCAATGTCGCAGCGGAGTGAGGCACGCACGCGATAGACCCAAGAGACAACGGCTGGCGGCCGTCCTGGAGGAGAGCGATGCCGATACGACCCCTACGTGTGCCGCAGGATCTTGCTCCTGTGGCCGATGCCCTCGTCCGAACGTTCCAGTACCCCGATCACCCCGAGTGGGGGGTCCAATCGGACGAGCAGGAGCAGCTCGTGGACGGGATCCGCCGCATTCGGCGGATCTGGCCGATGGTTCGGCTGCTTCAGCCGATCTCGCCGGGTCTGCGTGACATCCTGCGCGGCTTCGTGTGGGAGGAAAACGGGGCGGTTCGTGGGGTCTCCATCGCGCAGCGCGAGGGCACGACGCCGATGTGGTACATCGGGACGGTCGGCGTCCTGCCCGAGTGCCGGCGGCGCGGCATGGCCCGCCAGCTTCTCATCGCTACACTCGACATGATGCGGTGCGAGAGGCGGGACGCGCGTTCGGCTTGGCGTCATCGACGGCAACACCCCTGCGCAAAGCCTCTATCGCTCGCTCGGCTTCGTCGAGTACGGCGGATCAGGAAGGTATGCCTGGACTCCGACGGGCGGCGCGAATCGCGTGCCGCTTCCTTCCGGGTACATCGAGATGCCGCTCAAGGAGTCCGACTGGCGAACGCGGTACGAACTCGAGAAGCGCATCGTTCCCGCCGACCTTCAGGAGTTCGAGCCCGTCGTCCCGGGGCGATTCCGGACGCCCTGGCCCATCCGTGTCTTGGCTCCGCTCTTCCGATTCGCCGACACCACGAGGGATCGTGATGTCGTCGTCCGCCGGACGCGGGATCAGGTTGTCGTCGCCCGTTGCGGATGGTCCGTCTCGAAGAAGCCGAGAGGGACGAACCAGATTCGCGTTCGGCTCGACCCGGCGCACGCCGAGCTCGCGCCGTACCTGGTGCACAGGGCGCTTGCTGAGGTCCTCGCGAAGAGCCCAAGCCTTCGCGTAGAGACGTTCCTGCCCGCGTGGATGCCGGCCGTAAGTCACGAGGTCGAAGCCCTCGGCTTCATCCGCCGCACGTCGAACAAGACGATGGGGATGAAGCTGTAGGCCGCGGCGTGATCCTCCGCTCGGGTCTTGCCGAGTCCGCCGTGTCTCGCTAGAGTGGCCTGGGACCGCCATGGCCAAGCGTCTGTTCGTCGTGGACGTCGATCGTTGCGTCGGATGTCAATCGTGCGTGTTCGCCTGTGCGCGGCGAGCGGGCGTAGGAGGGACGGCGGGGGCACGGATCGGGGTTCGCTCGGCCGGCGGGATGCGAAAGGGCTTCGTGGTCGTCGTCTGCCGCGCCTGTGCGGATCCCCCGTGCGCGCGGGCTTGCCCGACGGGCGCCCTGACGCCGCGGGACGGCGGCGGCGTGCAGTTCTCTCCGGAGCCGTGTGCGGGATGCGGCGAGTGTCGCGAAGCGTGCCCGTTCGGCGCCGTCTTCTGGGACTCGGTGGCGGAGAGGCCGCTCGTCTGCGTCTATTGCGGCGTCTGCGCCGGATATTGCCCCTACGATGTTCTCGCGCTCGACGACCTCGGAGGACGCGTCCATGCCGGCGAGTGATCCGCTCGACCGCGTCCTCCGAATCGACCTATCCAACGCGACGTACGAGGTCACAGAGCGCCTCGAGCTGTTCGCGGAGGCCCTCGGCGGTGCAGGCGTCGCGATCCGGCTCCTCGACGAGCACTGCCCGCAGGGGGCCGATCCCCTCGGACCGGAGAACCCGATCGTGTTCGCGGTGGGGCCGCTCGTCGGCCTGTACCCGCTCGCATCGAAGACCGTGGCGATGTTCAAGTCGCCGCTCACCGGAAACCTCGGAGAGAGCCACGCCGGCGGGCGCAGCGCCGTCTCGATTCGGATGGCCGGGTACGGCGCGATCGTCATCACCGGGCGGAGTCCGAGCCCGACCTACCTCGTGATCGACGACGAGCGCGTCACGTTCCGCGATGCCTCCGCCCTCTGGGGCCTGCGATCGAGCGCGACGGCGGGGAGCGTCCTGCGCGAGCGCGAAGGCGGTTCGGGGCACCGCTCGATCCTCCGCATCGGCCCGGCGGGCGAAGCCGGGATCCGCTACGCCTGCGTCATCACCGAGACGTACCGCCACTTCGGCCGACTCGGCCTCGGCGCCGTCTTCGGGAGCAAGCGGCTCAAGGGGATTGTCATCCGCGGGAACCGAACGCTTCCCGTAGCCGACGCGGCGGCGTACCGACGCCGCTACGACCTCCTTTTCCGCGCGGCCACCTCGTCGCCGGCGATGCGGAAGTACCACGACCTCGGCACGGCGATGAACGTGCTTCCGCTCAACGAAGTGGGGGCGCTCCCCTCGCGGAACTTGTGCGCCGCCCGGTTCGAGGCGGCGGAAGCGATCTCCGGCGAGGCGATGGCGGCCCGCTTCCTCGGACGGCGACTCGCCTGCAGTCACTGCCCGGTCGCGTGCATCCACCTCGCGGCGCTCCGCACGCCGCACCCCCACGAGCCGTACTTCTACAAGACTTCGATGCTCGGCTACGACTACGAGCTGATCTATGCGCTCGGCAGTCTCCTCGGCGTCGCCGAGCCCGAGGGGATCCTACGGCTTGCCGACGAGGTGGAGATCCAGGGACTGGACGCGATGAGCACAGGCGTCGTCCTCGCTTGGGCGACCGAGGCGTATGAGCGAGGTCTGGTGACGGCGGCGGACCTCGACGGGGTCGCGTTGGCGTGGGGAGACGCCGACGCATACGCGAAGGCGGTCCGGCGGATCGTCCGCCGGACCACCGACTTCTACCGCGCGCTTGGGCGGGGCGTCGACCACGCAGCCTCGGTGTACGGCGGCGGCGAGTTCGCGCTCGCCTTGGGAAGGAACGAGATGCCCGGTTACCACACGGGACCGGCGTGCCACGTCGGATTCCTCACTGGATCGCGGCACAGCCACCTCGACAGCGCCGGATACAGCCTGGATCAGAAGACGCTCGCGAGCGGCGCCAGGCGAACGGAGGACGAGGTCGTGCGCGCCCTGATCGCCGAGGAGGAGTGGCGGCAGGTTCTCTCGAGTCTCGTCGTCTGCTTCTTCGCTCGCGGCCTGTATGTTCCCGACGCCGTGAGCGACGCCCTGGCCCCGCTCGGGGTGGAGATCGATCCCGAGGGTTTGGCGGCAATCGGCGCTGCGACCCTGCGACGGAAGTGGACGTTCAAGCGACGAGAGGGGTTCGATCCGAACGCGCTACGGATCCCCGAGCGGATCTGCGAGACCGAGACGCCGCTCGGGCGCGTGGACGCCGACGAGATCCGGCGGCTCGTCGCTCGATTCGCCGCCATCCTGTCCGGCTGACGCCGCGAGCGATGGACCGATGAGGAAGATCACGTCGTGAGGCCGATGGGGACTGGGCGCCCGTCGCTCGAAGGATGGAACCGAGCCGAAGAGAGGACTTTCGGGGAGGGGCACGCTCGCTCTTCAGAACTCGATCGACGACAATCGCCCGCGCAGGGCGTGGACTGAACGGCGGCAGCATGGGTCAGGGGGAGAGAGATGCGGGACAAGGCGAAGGCGCTGGGAACGGATCCGATCCGCAAACTGATCCTTCGGCTGGCCACCCCTTCGGTGATCTCCCTTGGCGTCCTCGCGTTCTACAGCCTCGTCGATGCCATCTACGTGGGACGCGGGGTGGGCACCCTGGCGATGGCCGCGATTGGGGTCACGTTTCCGATTCTTCTCGTCATCATCGGGATCGGTCAGCTCATCGGGGTCGGCTGTGCGTCCATCGTGTCGCGGGCACTCGGGAGAGGCGACTTGCGACTCGCCGGACGCGCCGTGGGAAATGCCGTGACCGTCGGGGCGATCGCGAGCGTGCTCGCCGCGGTCCTGGGCCGCTTCTACGGCATGCCGCTCCTCCGGTTCGCCGGGGCGACGGCCGACGTGCTGCCGGACGCCTATGCGTACGCAAACGTCATCCTGGCCGGCGCGTTCACGTTCATCTTCCCGTCGATCTTCATGGCGGTGCTTCGCGCGCAGGGCGACGCGTCGCGGGCCACCGTGCCCACGATCGTCGGCGGCGTACTCAACGTGCTCCTC
Organism: Candidatus Bipolaricaulis sp.; assembly: GCA_028707055.1. Taxonomy (GTDB): domain Bacteria; phylum Bipolaricaulota; class Bipolaricaulia; order UBA7950; family UBA9294; genus JAPLGD01. Next base: position 24,274 of record JAQTVA010000007.1, read on the forward strand.
GACCCGCTCTTCATCTTCGGGTTCCGTATGGGGACCGCGGGGGCGGCGTGGGCGACCGTGATCTCGTGTGGCGTCGGCGTGGGCTACTACATCTACAACGTCCTCCAGAAGAAGGCGGCGGTGCGGTTCTCGATGCGCGACCTGGCCCTCCGGGCGCGAGTGACGGGACAGCTCGTGAGCATCGGACTCCCGTCGTTCGTCGGCATCTTCGCCTCGAGCGCGACCACGGTCGTCATCAACCGCACGCTCGGCGTCTACGGCGGCGGAATCGCCCTTGCAGTGTACAGCGTGTTGAACCGGATCATCACGTTCGCGCGGATGCCGGTCTTCGGCGTGGCCGACGGCTCGCAGCCGATCTACGCGTACAACTACGGGGCCGGCAACTACGCCCGGGTGATCGCCACGCTCAAGCACGCGCTCGTCCTGGCGATCGGCCTGGCCGCCGCGTCGTGGGGGTTGCTCCTCCTCCTTCCGCGCCTGTTCCTTGCGATGTTCAGCTCCGACCCCACGATGATCTCGCAAGGGGCGATCGCGCTGCGGATCACCGTCGCCGCAATCCCTCTCCTCGCTCTGCAGCCGATTGTCGGCAGCTTCTACCAGGCGATGGGGCGCGCGGGCCGGGCGTTTGCCCTGTCGCTTCTCCGCGACATCGTCCTCGTCATCCCCGGCGTACTGGTCCTATCCGCACACTTCTCCGCACAGGGCGTGTGGATCGCCTTCCCGATCGCGGACTTTATCTCCGCCCTCGTCGTCGCGCCGATGCTCATCCTCGAGACCCGCAAGCTTCGACGGATGCAGCTCGCCGCCGATCCTTCGAGGTAGACGCGCACAGCGGCGGGGGTGCGGCGGCCGGGGCATCGACCTCAAGAAAAAAAGGCGGCCGTTCGGCCGCCCATTCCTTGTGGTTTTGAGTTGATGCGGACTACAAGCCGCCGCCGCACCCCCGGCCGCCCGTCCGCGACGACATGCGCCCGCAGCCCTGTCCGCCCTGCGCGGCCCCGCACGTGCCGGAGCAGGACTCCCCGCCGGCACACGACCCGGAGCAGTCCCCGCCGCTTCTCTGGCCCGCGCCGTACCCGGTGCCGTCGCACGGAGCGACCCAGTCGGGATCCTGACCGTTCGGGACTCCGTCACCGTCGGCGTCGAGGTTCGACGCACACGCCGCCTGCGTCCCGGCGCCCGCACCGCGGCCGAAACCGTTCCCGGCGAAGGCGACGGCCCCGGCGACCAACAGGCTCAAGCCAACGACTCCGACGATCCAACCCAGTCTTCGTTTCTTCATGGGTTCCACCTCATGCTGCATAGGATGGGACCAGCGTGCCGTCGCCGGTTGACGAAAGTGCGGCCTCGATGTGTCAGCGGCGTGCACGGCGCGAGGAGAAGACGTCGCCTCCGCGTGCAGAACCTGTGAAGAGGCGCGGGTTCCGGCGAGCCGACGTGCGTGGGGCAGACCGTTCGGCGACGATTGCCGCACGGAGGGCGGACGCGACATGAACGGGATCGGTTGGGAATCGGTGATCTGGGACTTCAACGGCACGCTGATCGACGACTGCGCTCTGGCAGTCGACGCGATCAATCTCCAACTGGTGCGGAGGCGCCTCCCCACCCTCAGCATCGACGAGTACCGCCGGGTCTTTGGGTTTCCGCTCGCTGACTACCACCGACGGATCGGGTTCGATCTCTCGGCGGAGACCCTGTCCGGACTCGCGGAGGAGTTCCATGACGCCTACGCGGCGGGCCTTCCGTCGCGCCGTCTGCACGCCGGTGTGCGCAATCTGCTGGAGAGAATCGGCCGTGCCGGAGCCCGGCAGTTCGTGCTCTCGGCCATGGAGGAGGCGACCCTGCGCGGCGCGCTCCGCCGCCTTGAGGTGGACGGCTACTTCGAGGCGATCTACGGCCTCGATCACCGGATGGCGGGCTCGAAGATCGAGCGTGGACGGGACCTTCTCA
>JAQTVA010000101.1 GCA_028707055.1 Candidatus Bipolaricaulis sp.
CGGCGGAGCTGGGCGATCTTGTGTTCTCGCTCGCCGTGTCGGACGAGGGTTTCGACCGAATCGTGGTGTCGCACTCGTTCCCGTTCTAGGCGCGGTCGCGCGGCGGGGGCCATCGGCCACTTGTCTGTCCCCAGGCAATACCCCATACTGGCGGGCGACTTCCATGGGTGGGGGGGGATGCGATGAGGCAATTGGTCGTCCTGGTCGGGCTGCCCGGGTCGGGCAAGACGGCTTTTCAGCGCGAGCATCCGGAATGGGTTGTCGTGTCTCGAGGGGCCGTCCGCGAGTGGATGTTCCGGTGCTCGTATGACCCCGCTTTCGAGGACACCGTCGATCGAGTCTTCCAAGCCGCGCTTGTCGAAGCGATGGACTCTGCAGCCGACGTGGTGTGTATCGACGAACCGAACCTCACGCGGGTGGAGCGAGTATCCTTCGTTGAACTCGCCCTCCTCGCCGGTCGCGAGCCCTCTGCGCACGTGTTTCCTATGGCATCGCCCGACGCGTTGTACGAGCGAATGGAGCGGAATCGGAAGAGGCTCGCGCTCGAGAAACCGCATCTGCGGCTCCGGTCCTTCCCGCGGGCGGCGTTCGCCGATCTCGTCGCTCGGTACGAGCCGATCGACCGAGAGGAGGGGTTCGCCTCCGTGGTCTACGAGACGGCGGCGACGCCCTCCTTCGGAGCCAGGATGAACGCGAGGGGCAAACCCGCGACTTCGCGCGATCCGCTGCCCCTCTTCACATCCTGACGCGATGAGTGGATTCGTCTCCGCGGTCTACGTCAGCCCAAGCAGCGCGTTGATGCGGACCCGGTCGAAGCCGACGACGATCTCGCCGTCGATGTCAATCACGGGGACGCCGTACTGACCGCTCTTCTCGACCATGGCTTTGGCCTTCTGCATGTCCAGCGAGACGTCGACCTCTTCGAACGCCACCGCGTGCGCGTGAAGGTGCTGTTTCACGGCCGTGCACCACGAGCAGGTAGGGGTTGTATAGACGGTTACAGTGTGTTCCACGATCCATCCTCCTTCATGCACAACTTCAAAACGCATTCCAGTCGGCTCTCGATCCGGTAGCAGTTGCGGGTTCCGTTCCGTTCTTTCCGTAGAACCCCCGCTCTCTCGAGCTTCGACAGGTGGTACGACACAGCAGGCTGGCTCAGCCCCAGACCGGCTTGGACCTCCTGACAGCGGATCGGTCCTTGCATGAGGCGCTCGACGATCTGGAGGCGAGGCTCGCTGCCCAGAGAGGCGAAGGCCTCTGCCCATCGGCTTCGTGCGCTGCGCTCACTCATCGATTGCTCCTTCCTTCCGATCCGCCTAGCATCCTACTCGCGATGCCGGCGCTTGTCAAGTATTTGAATATTCGAATAATGGAGGAACCGTGACTGCAGTGGTTTGGGCGGGTGGAATGCGGTTTGTGGGAAAGGGGGCGAGCGGCCACGAAGTCTCGATGGACGCTGCGGCGCCGCTCGGTGCGGACAGCGGTGCTCGTCCGGTGGAAACGCTCCTCTGTGCACTAGGCGGCTGCACCGGCATGGACGTGGTGTCCATCCTGCGCAAGATGAAGAACGAACCCCGATCGTTCCGGATCGAGATTGAGGACGAGCGCGCGACGGAGTACCCGAAGGTTCTTCGGAAGATCCGCCTCACGTACATCGCCGCGGGTGCCATCCCAGAGGAGAATCTGCGCAAGGCGATCGACCTCTCCCTGGCGAAGTACTGCCCGATTGCGAACACGCTGGCCGGAGTCGCGGAGATTCGCTATGAGGCGCGGGTCGATGCGTCCTGAGAGTCTCTGGCCTTCTGCACGATGCGCTCGACATCGATGTTCGAGAGGACGTGATCGACGGCGTAGTCCAGGGTGGCTCCCGGGCGGATCCAGAATCGATTCAGCATGCTGGCGCAGAGAGACGCGGTGACCATGGCGTTCTGACCGGCGAGGATCACCGGCACGTCGCGGGCCTCGGCTTGATCCAGGATGTCCCGCGTCGGGCGGTGGTTTCCTGTCAGAACGAGGCATCGCAGCTCGGGGACCTGCAGCGCTGCGAGGTGGATGTCCTCTCGATCGCCTCCGGTGATGACCGCGAACTCCGGCGTGCGGCGGAAGCTGCGCAGAGAGGACTCCGTCCCCATCGCGCCGATGACGAAGTGACGGACCTCTCGGTTGAGCAGGGGACGAGTCAGCGCCCGGCCTCCCAGCCTCTTCGCGATCTCGTCGGTATTCACGGATCGGAGATTCGGATCGTAGGGGATGATGCCGAGGACCTCGGCTCCGCGATCGGCGAGGAAGGAGACGAATACCTCCTCGATCCGCGTGTAGGAGCGATCCAGAGGCACATCGTTCAGGATGACCCCGAGGATGTTCGGTCCTCCCTCGAACAGGCGCAACGCGCAGAGGATCCGGTCGACGGCCTCTTCTCCGTCGTACTGCGTCAAGAGGAGGACGTCAGCCTCCAAGAGGTCCGCCAGGTCGAGGTCGCTCAGCCCGGCGCTCACGCCAAGGCCCAAGAAGCTTCGACCCTCGATGAGCGCAACGTCGCGACCGCCGGTCAGGCGTGCGAAGGCATCGACGATCCGCCGGCGGAACCCACGGTCGCCCGACTCAATCGCCTCGTGCAGGAAGGGCCCCTCCAGCGGCACGGGGGCCATGTCGCGTACATCGTCTTCGAGCGAGAGAAGGCTGCGCAGCGTGTCGACATCGCAATCGATGGGAGCTCCCGTCTCGTAGGATACCTCGTGGCTGATGGGCTTCATGTACGCGATCGTCGATCCGCGATCCTGAAGCGCGCGCCCGAGACCGAGAGAGAGAAGACTCTTTCCCGAGTGCTCTTCTGTGGAGACGATCAGTAGGCGCTTCATTCCCCCTCGCAGCTTCCTGGCGCAGTTTCCCAACCGGACGACGTCGACGGGAATGGTAGTCGCCCGTTCGCGGGAAGGCAATCCCCGCGGCGGTGCTCACAACTTCCCCACACCTTGGCCGGACGGGCTCCACAGCGAGGGCGCAGAATCGGGATCGGTGTGGAGGTCGCGCTCCGCGCGCGACGGTTGGGTGCCTGAGGAGCCGGAGCTATAATGGAATTGGGTATGAAGCGCATCCTGATCGTGGACGACGAAGAGCTGATTGTTCGAACCGTCAAGGCCTACCTGGACCGGGAAGGCTTCAAGACGTATACGGCGTTCGACGGGACGGCGGCCCTGCAAGCCTTCGAAGAGAAGGGCCCCGATCTCATTATCCTCGACCTCATGCTCCCGAAGATGAGCGGAATCGAGGTTACACGGGCGATCCGAGCGAAGTCCTCGGTGCCGATCATCATGCTCACCGCGAAGGCGGCCGAGGCGGACCGTGTGGTCGGCCTCGAGCTGGGAGCGGACGATTACGTGGTGAAGCCGTTCAGTCCTCGCGAGTTGGTTGCTCGCGTGCGCGCCGTCCTGCGGCGCTACGAGGGCGAAGGGATGGAGTCTGAACGCATCCTCGCCGGTGACCTGTCGATCGACCTGAAGACTCGCGAGCTGCGAGTCCAGGGGGAGTTGGTCGATCTCACCCCCACGGAGTTCGATCTCCTCACGTATTTGGCGCGCCACCCGGGACAAGTCTTCACTCGACTCCAGCTCCTGCGGGAGGTTCAGGGCTATACGTACGATTCGTTCGCTCGGACGGTCGACACCCACGTCAAGAACCTGCGGCGGAAGACGGAGCAGGACCCCAAGAACCCGCAGTACATCCAGACCGTCCACGGCGTCGGGTACCGGTTCGCCCGTCAGCCCTGACATGGCACGCAGGTTTCCCCTTGCCGTCAAACTGGGACTCGCCTTCTTCATCACCATTGTGCTTTCCGTCGTCCTCGTCTACTTCCTGACGGCGATGTCGACGACAAGCCGCTTCGATGACTACCGTCAACAGAAGCGCGCCGAGTTCGCGGAGCTCCTGAGCTCCCAGCTTGCCTGGTACTGGGAGCGGTTCGGGGGATGGGTCGGCGTCGACCAGATCCTCTACCATCGCGTGTCCGTCCGCATTGGCGAGGAGGTCTACGAAGGCCTCTCGCTCAACTATGACGTCCGTTTCTCGCTCGCCAACGAAGAGGGTCGCGTCTTCCTGACGACGGAACGCGACACCATGGGCAAGTACTTGACGACGGCGGAGGTGAACCGGGGTGTGTCGATCACGGTCGACGGGCAGCGCGTGGGGACTCTCGTCCCCGTGCGCGTCGCACCGGAGCTGGATCCTCAGGAAGCCGCGTTTCTCGGTTCCGCCAAGCGCTCCGCGCTGATCGGCGGGGGCATCGCCACGGTCATCGCGTTCGTGCTCGCGGTCTTTCTGATCTCACAGATCCTGTCCCCTCTTCGAACGCTCAGCGCCGTCACCGAGCAGGTGGCGCGCGGCGACCTGCCGGAGAAGGTGAGACTCCGCTCGCGGGACGAATTCGCCGGCCTCGGTGAATCGTTCGACCGCATGGTGGACAACCTTCGCCGCTCGGAGAGGCTGCGGGAAACGATGACCGCCGACATCGCCCACGAGCTGCGAACCCCGGTGACGATCATCCAGGGGACGCTCGAGGCCGTCCTGGATGGAATTTACGAGCCGACCGCCCAGACGATCGCCCCGATCTACGAGGAGACGCTTCACCTCGGACGGTTGATCGACGATCTTCGGGATCTCGCGTTGGCCGAAGCGGGAGAGCTGCGGCTGGCTCGGGAGACGATCGATGTCGGGCAGCTCGTACGCCAGGTCGTCGAAGCGGTGGTTCCGTCGAGAGACGATGCCCCTCGTGTAGACGTCGTCGTGGGAGAGGGTTTGCTCCCGATTCCTGTGGATCCGAAGCGGATCCGTCAGGTCATCGCCAACCTGCTGAGCAACGCGCTGCGCTACACGCCCACCGACGGGCGCATCGAGATCTCCGTAGAGCCCGCCGAAGGGGGCGTCGAGGTGCACGTCGCCGACACCGGACCCGGGATCTCCGCAGAGGATCTCCCCCACCTGTTCGAGCGGTTCTATCGAGGCGATCCGGCGCGCAACCGTTCAGGCGGAAGCGGCCTAGGGCTCGCGATCGCCCGGCAGTGGGTCGAGGCGCACGGCGGCCGGATCTGGGCCGAGAACAACCGCACGGGCGGGGCTCGGTTCACGTTCCGACTCCCTCCGGCTTGAACCGAGACTCCTCTTCGGGTTACGATCGACCGTGCCTATGTTCTACAATCCCCATCTCGGGGAAATGACGTTTGACGAGGTCGTCGACGAGTTGGTGGCGGAGATGAGCTCGAACCCGAAGGATCGGTTTGAGATCTTGATCGGCACCGATTCCTCCACCACGGTGGACCGCCTGGACTTCGTGAGCGCCATCGTTCTCCATCGCCTAGGGAAGGGAGGGCGCTACTTCTGGACGCGCCGGCGGGAACGCGCCATGTCTTCACTCCGGCAGCGAATCTGGCGGGAGGCCTGGCTGTCGTTCGAGCTGGCGCAGCGTCTGCTGGGACGACTCCCCGCCGTCTCCCTCCTCCACTACAACCTCGAGATCCACGTGGATATCGGCGAGAACGGCCGCACCAAAGAGATGATCGACGAGGTCGTCGGGATGATCATCGGCAACGGGTTCGCCGTTAAGATCAAGCCGCACGCCTACGCCGCCTCCGCCGTGGCCGACAAGCACACCTAGTCCGTTTCGCGGTGGACCAGATCGTAGGCTCGATTCCGCGACACGCCGGCGGCGGCCCGAAGGATCTTCTGCAGAGCGGACTTCGACAGATCTTCGTCCTGGAGAGCGGAGAGAATCGCCTCGGCCGCCGTCTCGCACGACTCCTCGCCGGGCGGTGCCCCGCCCTCGATGACGAGAACGCATTCGCCGCGCACCTCGCCCCGCCCACGCAGGATCATGAGGATCTCGGCCGCGGTCCCGCGAAGAAACTCCTCGTAGAGCTTGGTCAACTCGCGAGCGAGCACGACGCGCCGCTCCGGCAACGCCTCCGCCAGGATCTCGAGGCTCTCGAGGAGACGGTGGGGGGACTCATAGAC
>JAQTVA010000102.1 GCA_028707055.1 Candidatus Bipolaricaulis sp.
TCCCGCTCGCGTTCGCGAAGAACACCTGCGACCCCGTCGTCGTCGGGCTGCTGCCGCCCACCGAGACCTTGGCCGAAATCATGGCCGAGTCCGAGTGGTTCGACGGATCCATGTAGAAGGCGACGATCGTGTCGCCCGGCAGGACGCCGAGCGTCGGCACGCACTCGTACACCGCGACGAGATCGATGCACGTCACCGACACGAAAGTGCCGGTCGACACGCCCGTCTCGAGCAGATCGATCGGCGCCCATCGCCCGTTTCGCGGATTCGCCACGTAAAGGCTCCCCCAGCCCGCGCCATCGACCTTGCCGTCCTTGTTCTCCTTGACATCGTAGGACCACCCGCTCCCTCCCTGCGGGCTGCTGTTGAAGATGTTCGTGTCTCCAAAGAGCCGGTTCCACGGATGGACGAGGACCCGCTCAGTACCGCAATCCCAGTCGTTCAGGGACTGCGGCCCGATCGGCCCGCCCTGCCCCCCGCTCCAGAACGCGTCGATCCGCTCCCGCCGCAGGAGGTCTTCGTTCTGGTCGGGATCGAGGACCGCGACGAAGACGCAGTCGGAGTTCACATACCCGCCGGTGAGCCGATTCCCGTTCCGGTCCAGGAACCACATGTTGACCTCATCGGCCTTGGCATCGCACTCGAACACCTGCGTGTCGGCGATCGACATCAGGTCGAACGACACGTCGTTCGCCACGCGGACCCGGGTGATGTACGGCGGGAAGCTCGTCCAGACGTCGGAGTCGCCGAGGCCGCTGAGCCCCGGACTACCATCGTTCCCGATCACTGGATGGACATCGTCCCCGATCCTTGCGACGACCGCGGACGGCGTGACGACCGCGGACGGCGCGCCGTAGTAGACGTCGTTGTAGCGGGCATAGACGTCGTCTTCGTTGAACGCCTCGATCCGCCAGTTGTCCAAGACGAGTTGGTACCCGCCGGTCGGGGCCAGGACCTTCGCCGACAGCGCAATCGCCGGCTCACCGACTCCGAGCGCGTCCCACACGGATCGAAGCTGGATCCCCGCCATCGTCCAGAACACCGACGAGTTCATGCTCGTCTCGTCGAGGACGAGCCACTCGGCGTCATCCTCCTCGTGAACGTCGCAGAGGTGGACGACGACCTGCTCCGGGCAGCACGGATCGACGTTCGCGTTCTCGTCGATGACCTGGACGTAGACCGCGTCGCGACCGAGCCAGAAGAGGTTCTTCTCCGCGCGGCTGGCATCGGTGAAGCGGGTGCGCGAGATGTGGTCGCGCCTTCCGATGTACGCCGCGGCGAGCTTGAAGTCGTCCTCGTCGTTCGGATCGAGGTAGTAGGCCACCAACACGTCGCCGTCGTTGAGGCTCGAGAACCCGAGATCGGCGAGAATCGAGTTCAGCCTGAGTTCGAACACCCCCGTGTCGACGCCCGTTTCGCGCGCGAAGAAGGACACGGGCGTGATCCCGTCGGGATCCAACGTGTCGAAGAACGCCACGTTGTTCGGATCCCCGACGAGCGTGGCGTACTGGATGTAGTAGCGGCCGTCCATGGCCCCCCTCGCCTGGAACGCGTTCCAGCGCGAGTGATACATCGTGCACCAGGTCATCGGAATGGTGCCCACCACGCCCGTGACGCCGTCGATGCCGCCCGTGCGCTTCAACATGCAGAAGTTGGTCGGGCTCCGTCCAATGGGGTCGCTCGGGTTCCATGACCCCGGGTTCACGATGATGAACACCGGCACGTACTCCACGCGGTTGCAGTTCAGGTTCTCGTCGGGGTCGACGACCGTGATCTTGGCCGCCTCGTTGCCGTCCGGGTACATCTCCTCGTCCCAGGCGATCGTCGCCTCGACATCGACGATCTTCATCATCGTCACGGCCACGTCGGTGTCGTCGTTCGGATCTTGGTACATGCCGATCAGCGTGTCCATGTTCTCGAACCGGCCCACGAGCCAGTCTGCAGCCATGGGACCCCGGATGGCCGCGTCGGGGAAGGCTGGCCCATCATTGCCCCGTGGAAGTGCGACAAGCTGTCGGTTCAGGTTGTCATCGATATAGACGCGCACCCCATCCATAAAGAGGAAGTTTCCAAAGTCGAAGTCAAGCAGCGCGGTTTCTGTCGGGTGCAGCGAGCTCGACACAACGTGCGTGTTCATCCGCGGCACGTCGTAGCTCTCCCGCGAGCCGATCTGGAACGGGCGTGCGGACACGAACACGCCCGTGTCGGCCCCCGTCTCCTCGAGGTAATCGTCGCCCAACCATCCCTGCGTGGGTCCGGGATAGTGACCCTTGTATGGGACGTAGCCCGCGTCGTCGTACTCCGCGTCCTGGGCGTCCCCGCCCTCGGTCATGTAGCTCACCCAGACGAGGTACGCGCCCGTCTTCGGGTCCATCAGCTTGACGTCTGTCCAGATCTTGTCACGAACATCGCAGTCGATGTTCTCGTCCGGGTCATGGACGACAATGAATAGCGACGTCCCCTCCTGCACCCTCGTGATGCGGTTCTGCCCTTCCGCGTCCGTCGCAAAGTACATCTCCGCCGTCGTGGCCGCAAGGCTGTACGCCATCGCCATGGAAAGCGCCACCGCCAAAACGATCTTCCTCACAGAGCCCACCTCCAACGCTCGGGCATCTCTTCCTTCCGCAAACTAGCATCCAGAGGTTCCAGGGCAAGTCAACCCCCCTCTGTCTAGCCCACCCGACACTAGGCTACATACCACAGGCCGCCCGCCAAAGTCAAACGCCCCATTCCTTGCGTACTTCGGTCACGCATCGCGGGGTGCGGCCCGCGTCACGGTCATGGCGGCAGTTTGAACGATCGCACCCGAGGCTTCAAGATAGGCGACGGTAGCGCCGGGAAGGGGGACACGATGAACTGGAAGCTGATCTTGGTCGGACTCACGATCCTGCTGTGCCTCGGAGTAGGACTCCCGTGGAAGCCCACGAACGACAATCCGCTCCGGTTGACGATCCTCCACACGAACGACGTACACGCTCACTACGACTCGTTTTCGTCCGGAGGCGGCGAGGAAGTGGGTGGCATCGCGCGCATCGCTACGCTCGCGGGCAACATTCGCGGCGAGGCTGACCACGTGGTCCTCTTCGACGCGGGAGACCAATTCCAGGGCTCCCTCTACTTCCATGTGGGGGGCGCGGACGCCGTCGCCGCGGTGATGAACGCCACCGGATACGACGGCATGGCCATCGGCAACCACGAGTTCGACTCCGGGCCCGCTGAACTGGCTCGGCTCATCGACCGAGCGGAGTTCCCCGTGCTCTCCGCCAACACGACGGCCCTCGCCGAGCCGACGCTCGCCGGAAAGGTCGCCCCGTTCGACGTCTTCTTGGTCGATGGAGAGACCATCGCCGTGTTTGGACTCACCACGGAGACCACGTCGTCCGCCTCGAGCCCCGGGCCCAACGTCACGTTCTCGCCCGCGATCCGGAGCGCCGCGGCCATCGTCGGTCACCTCGAGCGGCAAGGGATCGACAAGATCATCGCCCTCACGCATCTTGGATACGAACAAGACCTCCAGTTGGCCAAGTCGGTGTCCGGAATCGACGTCATCGTCGGCGGACACAGCCACACGTCGCTCGGCGGCGGGCCGGGCGCGGCGGGGCCCTACCCGACGATGGTCAAGTCCTCGACAGGCGAGCCGGTGGCCGTGGTCACCGCCGGCGAGTGGGGACAGGTTCTGGGGCGCCTCGACGTCACGTTCGACGCCCGTGGAATCGTCCGCGACGCGAAGGGCAGCGTGATCCCCGTCACCGCGTCGATCTCGCCGCATCCCGGAGTCGCCGCCGTGCTCGCCGGCTACCAGGACGACATCGCGGCGTTAATGGAGACTGCCGTAGGTCGAGTCAGCGTCGATCTTGACGGCGAGCGCGCCGCCGTGCGCAGCCGCGAGACGAACCTCGGCAACCTGATCTGCGACGCGATGCTGTGGAAGACGACCTCGCTGGGCGCCCAGGTTGCCCTTCAGAACGGGGGAGGCATCCGTGCCTCCGTCCCCGCCGGCGACATCACGATGGGCCAGGTTCTAGAGATCCTCCCCTTTGGAAACGAGATCACGGTCCTGTCGGTGACCGGCGCGCAGCTCCGCGCCGCCCTCGAGAACGGCGTGAGCCAGGTCGCCGAGGGTGGAGGACGCTTCCCGCAGGTCGCCGGTGTTCGCTTCGCGTTCGATCCCCAAGCGGCGCCGGGAGCCCGCGTGACCGCTGTGGACGTCTGGAGTCTAGATGCGATGAGCTATCAGCCGTTGGCAGCTGAGGAAACCGTCGTCGTCGCGACGAACACCTTCCTCGCGGAGGGTGGAGACGGATACGCAGCGTTCGCCGCCGGCACGCGGCGGTACGACACCGGCTGGCTCCTGTCCGACACCCTGGCCGAGTACCTGGCCGCGACATCGCCCGCGTCTCCCGAGGTTGAGGGGAGGATCCAAGCGCCGGAAGCGCCGTAGATACGACCGAGGCTGCACGATACGCCGCGACGAGACGCGTTACGCCCGGTCAGCCACGTATGCCGAGAGGATCTCGCCGTAGACGGCGAGGTGTGGGTCTCCCTTCGGGTAGTACCGCTCGATGACGTCCCTCGCCGCGAGGTCGGGAAGCTCCTGCTGCGTACGGCCGACAATGCGGCACTCGTAGTAGAGGACACAGCCATCGATCACGGGAGTGCTCACGGAGCGGCCCTGAATCGGAGTCAGTCCCGCGGCCTGCATCTTGTCGAGATCCCGGCCCGACTTCGAGCCGCAGAGCGCCAGCGCTTGATCCAAGGCGCCGGAACGGGGAACACTGACCGTGAAGCTGTCCGCTTGTTGTAGACAGCGGTGCGTGTAGCGGCTCTTTCGCACGTAAACCGTGAGGATCGGTCGGCTCCACACGATGCCGACCTGGGCCCATCCGATGGTCATCGGGTTGGCCCGGCCCGACTCGTCCAGGGCGACCAAGAAGGCCCCACCCGACGAGAGCCCGTCCCGCAGGAGACCTGCCCGCTCATTCCATTCGATCCGCCGCATGCGTCCCCTCTAGCCGTACACGTAGTAGCAGACGTGCCAAGTGGTGTTTACGACGAACATCGCGACGATCGACAGGTTGAACGCTGCGGCGATCCCTTTCCCCTTCAAGAGAACGTAAGTTGGGACGACGAGCGCGACGAGTCGCAGCACAATGAGGAACGCGAGCTGCCACCCCTCCGCGCGAAACCACGGCAGGAAGATGCACGCGTTGATCGCATACCCCAGCGCCGACATCGCCACGAAGACCCACGGATTCAGCTCGTGTGCGCGCGCCAGGCGCCATGGCCTGGACACGAAGCGCCACCCGCGTCCGAGGACCCCAGGACCGTAAAGCGGCGCGGCCGCGACCGCCACCAGATTCCGTCCAAGTGAGATGGGATTCGCCATGAGTAGTAGGTGTATAGGCTCCTTCTTGAGGTCTGACACTACCCTACAAGGAACCGGCGGTGCCGGCACATGTCCCTCGCAGATGGAACAACGATACCCGGCAGTTGTGGGGAAGATGTGAGCGGGCGCGGGCGCCTTGGCGCGGGCGCCTTGGCGCGAGCGCCCTGGTGGGGCCGGTTCTCTCGTCGCCGACCGGACGACGTCGAAGGTCACCCAGCGGCCGTTGGACGAAGGACGGCGGCCGGATACTCTGGACAAGATGAAGACCGAAGGCTGCCGCCGCGACGGACACGGATCGAAGAGCCGATCGTCGCCGAAATCGGCTGTCTCGCCGCCTTGCCTCAAGGACCGCCGGCTGCGTCTCTTCCGCAACGCGCAACAGCCCCTGAAGCGAGGGACGCTTCCGACCCTTCCCCCGTACATGCCACGGAGGGGCCACGTGAGCCTACGACGATCTGCGCACGCGTTCCTCTGGGCCGCCGCCCTCGTCGCAGTGGTGTCCATCGGCGCGCGGATGGAGAGTCCGCCGCCCCGGATTCCCGTGATTCTTGTGTACGGCTTCCAGCCCGCTCCCGGGTTCGTGCCCACC
>JAQTVA010000103.1 GCA_028707055.1 Candidatus Bipolaricaulis sp.
ATCATGAGCATCGACAGGACGTTGGCCAGGCTCGAAGCGCTCGACGGCTGGCGGACGACGAGGGCGATGATCGCCCCAAGGCCCATCGAGCCGAGCGTCGCCGCGATGACGAACGCAACGTAGTGGGGCCAACTCACATCGTAGGCAATCCCGAAAGCGAGCGCGGAGATTCCCAGTGTGAGAAACGTTGACGCCACGACGACGGCCAGCCTCACAAGCACGATCGCCCCGAGCAGGGCGTGAGGGCGCATGGGCGTAACGATCAGCCGATCGAGCAGCCTTCGCTGCTTCATCGATGTGAGATGGCCGGCCACCGCGAACAGCCCGGCGGACAGGATGGAGAACGCCACGATGCCGGGAATGACGAGCGTCAGCCAGTCGGCCTCCGGTGCTCCGCCCTCGGTCAGAACCTCCGCCTCGAGCAGCGACGTCCTGCCCTGGACCGCGAGGTCGAGCCGCGATGCGAGGCCCCGCGCCAGCTCTTCGAAGACGAAGTTGTCCTGCGTCCGCCGCGTGTCGTAGGCGAAGACGAGCGTCGTCCCATCCCAGATCGCGCCGAAGTCGATATCGTTCGACACCACGGCCGCTTCAAGTTCCTCCAGGTTCGTCATCTCGCGCACGGCGACGGGGGATCCCGCGAGGAGGGTGTCGAGCCCGCCGCGCTCGGCTCCCGGGAGGATCACCACACCGAGTCGGGAGCCCGCGCCCGCGCCGACGTTCCCCATGATGGCGCCGAAGATCAGGATAAACACGATGGGGAACAGGAACGTGAATGTGATCGACAGCGTGTCGCGCCGGAACGCCGTGGCTTCGGTTCGCACGAGGGCTCGGAACGACTTCATCGTTCCACGTCCCACGTCAGCCGCCACGACGCGACCGCTGCGCAGACGACGATCCAGGCGGCCGGGACGCCGAGCGACACGCCGAGTGGGAAGGAAGGCGCCGCCGTGCCCGTGACTCCGCGCAGTGCGTCCGCGAGGTACGTCAACGGATTTGCCATCATGATCGCGCGCACCACCGGCGGCAGTTGCCCGAGCGGATAGAACAGCCCGCCGAGGAACATCATCGGCATGTTCACGATGTTGGCGAGCGCCATGCCGCCGTTCGCCGTGCGCGCGAGCGACGCGACGAGAAAGCCGAACGCCAGGAACGTCATCGACGCGATGAGGAGGACGAGGAGCGGGAGGGGACGGAAAAGCGCTACATGCGCCCCGAACGCGAATTGGCCGAGGGCCCACACGCTGATGAGCTGCATCGCGCAGATCACGAGGTGGCCGAGGGCGAAGCCCGAGAAGTAGCGGGGAACGTCAAGCGGGGTCACCCAGTAGACGCGCAGGATCTTCCGTTCGCGACCGAACAGGATCGTCCCCGGAACACCGAACAAGCCGACGACGAAGAACCCCATGATGACGATCGCCGGCACGACGAAATCGACGTACGAGAACGTTCCGGCATCGGCGCCGAGGTCGAGGCGGTCGACGCGAACCGCCCGCGTCTCGTCGTACAGCCCCAGCTTGACCAACAGAGCGCGGTCGACTTGTGCGACGACATCCTCGACGATCGCCGCGGCCATGTCGGAGTTCGTGCGACCTCCGCTCTTGTGCACACGGACTGCGAGCGCCGGCGTGATTCCGCCGTACGCCGCGGCGAGGATCGACGCGCTCAGGCCCTGTGGAATCTCGATGACGGCCGCTCGTTCCCCAATCCGCAGAGCCTCCAGTTCGTCGGCGAGGAACGCTCCGGGATCGCTGTCCGCGGCGGGCGTGTGCAGTCGGAACAACGGCTGATTCTCCCCCTCCGCCATGCTCAGGGAGCCGAGCGCCGCGACGACTCCCTCAGCGGCCGCAGCGCCGGGGACGGAGTCGAAGTTCACAATCGCGATGTCGTACGTCACGGCGCCGGACTCTCCGATGTTCCCGAAGATGAGCGCTAGGAGGGTCAGCAAGAGGAGCGGGAACAGGAGGAACCAGAACAGGGTCTCCCGCTCGCGACACGCCGTCACGAGGTAGGTGCGCGCCACAGCGAAGATGGCGGTCACTCGCGCAGCCTCCTTCCCGTGAGGGACAGGAACACGTCCTCGAGGTTCGGCTGGCGGACGACCATATCGGCGACGGGAACTCCCGCCTCGCGCGACCAGTCGAGCAAGCGGCGCAGCGTGGCCACGAGGTCGTCCGTCTCGATGGACACCAACCCGCCCTCGTTTCGAACCCCTCGGCAGGAGCCGGCAAGCGCGTCGGTCGCGCCCGCGGCGCGCTCGCCCGCGAAGAACTCGATGATGGTCTCTTGGCCGAGTCCCGACGTGAGTTCGCGCGGCGTTCCGCGGGCGATCACCCGGCCGTGGTCCATGATCGCGACGGTCTGGGACAACGCCTCCGCCTCGTCCATGTAGTGGGTCGTCAGGATGATCGTCTTCCCTGCCGCGGTCAGACCGGAGACGATCGACCAGATGTTGCGGCGTGCCTGGGGATCCAGGCCCGTCGTCGGTTCGTCCAGGAACACGAGCTCCGGGTCGTTGATCAGAGCGACACCGATCGCCAGACGCTGCTTCTGCCCCCCCGACAGCGTCTTGACGAGGCTCGTTGCCTTCTCCTCAAGGGCGATCTGCCGTAGGACCTCGTCCGGTGACCGGGGCGAGCGAAAGAACGAGGCGAACAGCCGAAGCACTTCGCGCACCTTGAGGTACGGCTCGAAGTTGCCCTCCTGGAGGAGGACGCCCATGCGTTCCTTGGTCGCGCGATCCACGCGCCGGAGCTTGCGTCCGAACACCTCGATCTCGCCGGAATCGGCCCCGCGGATCCCTTCCAGGATCTCCAGCGTCGTCGTCTTGCCCGCTCCGTTCGGGCCGAGCAGTGTGAACACCTCGGCCCGCGGCACCGAGAACGAGACGCCGTCCACCGCACGAACCTCACCGTAGGTCTTGACGAGGTTCAAGACGTTCATGAGCGCCGCCGATTCCATGCCCATCACCCCGCAGTTCCGCACCGTCAACCCGACAGCCGGCCGTCGTCGCCCGCGCACCGCTGCGCGCGCCCCGCACAGAGGTCGGCCAGGCTGGCGGCAACCCACGTCGGCCGGACGTGAGTACGAGCGAGATCGCCGGCCGCACTCACTCCACTCAAGACGAGTGCGCTGTCCAGACCAGCGGCGCGAGCACCGACGATGTCCGTATCCAACCGATCGCCGATCATCAGAACCCGCTCCGCCGGGAGCGCCAGCTGTGCGAGAGCGACTTCAAACGCCAAGCGGGATGGCTTGCCAACGACGGCCTCGGGGGCGTAGCCCATCCCGCGGAGAGCCCCCACCACCGCACCTGCGCCCGGCACCAACCCACCGCCGGTCGGGTACGTCGCATCTTCGTTGGTCGCCAGAAGGCGGGCTCCGCCCAGCAAGGCTTGCAGCGCAAGGCGCAGCTTCTCGTAGTCCAGCCGCCGATCCATGCCGACGACAAGCCACTCGGCCCGGTCGGGCCGATCGGCCAGCTCGTGTCCCGCGATGATGAGTTCGTCCCGCAACCCGGCCTCGCCGACCACCCACACCATCGTGGCGCCGGCGCGCTCGCGCAGGTAACGCGCGGCGAGGGTCGACGTAGGCAGGACATCTTCGGCGGCGACATCCAACGTGAGGAGCGAAAGATACTGGGCGACTTCACGCTGCGATCGGGTGCTGTTGTTCGTCAGCAGCACGACGCGACCTTGCGTCTGAATCACACGCAAGGCGTCCACCGCTCCGGGAAGAGCGGACGAACCGCGAGTCAAGACCCCATCGATGTCGACGAGGAACGCCTGATACATCGTGTGGCACGGACGATCGTTCACAACGCCACACGGTATCCGAGAGGCCTGGGGTTTTCATCCGCCTCCGAGGAGGAGGTAGACGAGGAAGAAACCGCCGAGGAGGAGGAGGACGCCTTCTTCCAGACGGAAGAGTCGCTCTGGAAGTCGGGGACCCACCCGGCGCGTCCAGGCGTAGGCCGCCGTGCCGACGGCGAACGCCGCCAGTGCTTCGATGTAGGCAGGAGCATGAAGGGTTGCCGCCCAAACGGACGCCGGCTCCATCGCACGCGAGATCGGGAGAAACAGGGCAACGGCCGCTCCAAGCATCCCGTACGCGGCGGCGCGTGGTGCGGTCGTTCGCGCGGCCGACCGGCCGCCGACGAGAGGCCACAGCTTGGCAAACGACAGCGCGGTGCCGGCAGAGGTGATGAAGAGAAGCGTGCGGACAGGGAGGGATGCGATCCCTGACTCGAGCACCGCCTTCGCGGCGAAGCCCGCCAACGGGGGAACCCCGATAATGCCCAATAGGCCGACGGCAAGAGCCACGCGGGTGCCGCGCGGCAGACGTCCTCGCTCCGCTACCAGGCGCTCAAGCTGCGACGAACCGACGATGGCGGCCGCCTCGCCGACGGCGAGGAACAGCAGCGCCTTGAACAGGCCGTGGGCCACTGCGTAGTCGAGAGCGCCGAAGCGCGCCGCATCGGTTCCGGCTCCGAACCCGATCAGCAGGTAGCCGATCTGGGACAGCGTGTGGAACGCCAGCACGCGCTTCGCGTCGTGCGACCAAGCGGCGTAGACGATGCCCAAGATCGCTGTCAGACCGCCGCAGACGATCAACGGAGCGCGGAGTGGGAACGCGGCTGAGAGACGGTAGAGCACCACGACTCCCATCTTCACCACAAGCCCCGACAGGAGGGCGGACACCGCGGGAGGAGCCTGCGAGTGGGCGAGGGGGAGCCACAACGAGAAGACGAACACGCCGGCCTTGACAGCGACCCCTGTGAACAGAAGCGCGCCGGCAAGGCGTACCCAGGGAGCGTCGGGAGACTGAGTGACGGCCGCGGCGACCGCGTCGAGGTCGAGTGACTGGACGTGTGCGTAGACCACGGCGACTCCGAAGAGAAAGACGTTCAGGGCGAACGAGGAGAAGATGAGGTAACGCAGACTCGCCCAGATCTGGCGCGGGCGCCGACCTGTCGCCACGAGGAGGAAGCCCGCCAGCGTCACGAGTTCGAAGAGCACGTACGCGTTGAAGAGGTCTCTGGTGAACGCGAGCGCATAGCACGCACCCATGAGCAGATGAACCAGCATGGCGAAGGACGGGCGGAGCTTGTCTCGCCAGGTGTAGACGGTTACAGCGGCCGACAAGGCGAGCCCCAACGCCGCAAACGTAACGCTGATGAGATCGATGGAGAACGAAATCCCGTGCTGGCTTCCCCAGCCGCCAAACGTGACGGCACATGTTCCCCCGAGGAGCACGGTGCACAACCCCGCGATGAGCGCTGCGTCAACGACGAGGGACAGCACAAGAAAGACCCTGTGGCCCCGCCCGATGGCGATCGTCAGCGCTCCAAAGAGAAAGCGGGCCAGCGGCAGGGCAAGCGCGGTCATTCGCCGTCCTCTTCACGCGAACGCCGGTCGATCCGTTGGGAGTCCGTTGTGTGGTAGTGCTCCACCAATCGCATCACGAACACGAGGGCCAGAGCGAGCACCGCAAAGTTGATCACGATGGCCGACAGGACGAGCGCCTGAGGGAGAGGGTCAGCCATGGCGGCCGCGGTGGTGACGCCGAGAAACGGAGGACGCGACGTGGGCCGCGCGCCCAGCGAAACAAGGCCGAGGATGGCGCTTGAGCTTACCACACCGAGGGCCAGCAGCTTGATCACGAGGTCGCGACGCAGCACCAGGCCGAGGGTGCCGAGTCCGAAGAGGAGGATCGCCGTGGCCACGCCCTGCCAGCCGATCATCAGATCTCCCCTCGATGCCGCAGGAAGTGATGAATGATCACCCACGAACCCAGGACCACCTTCGTGCCGATGAGGAGGTTGTACGGCAGCACCGCCCCGCCGCTCAGCAGCGTCCCTGGAGATCCACGAGGAAGCAGCTCGGCGAGCGGAGGCCGTCCGAACGGAATCGGCAG
>JAQTVA010000008.1 GCA_028707055.1 Candidatus Bipolaricaulis sp.
GCAGGCTCGCCTTCAGCATGGCGGTGGAGCCGGAGAACATCCAGGCCAGATGGGCCGACGCGAGGTGACCGATTCCGGCCGCGGGGTCGCTCCCTGTCCGCTTCCATCCGCCCGGGGCGTCTCCCGTCGCGGCGGGTGGGACAGACCGAACGGGTGCCGCGAGGCCTACACGCCGATGATCTTGACGAGAATGCGCTGGCGCCGGCGATCGAAGTCGGTGTGCCGGCCGCGCTCGTCATCGTTGACGAAGACACTGGAGGTCGTGTGCATGGGATCCACAAGGCACGGACCTTCACGGATTTCGCTCTCGCACACCGCGTTCTCCACTTCGCGGGCGATGTTCACGAGCCCCCGACGGCTCGAGAGATGAAACCAGAGTCCCTTCGATCGGTGTGCACGGCGTGCTCCTCGGGGCCCGTGACCTCTAGGGGACGAGGGTGAACGACTCTTCGAAGGCGACGATGCCGTTGAGGGATCCGGTGACGAGATAACGGCCCGACGGAAGTGAGCTGGAATCCAGGGTTTGGACGCTCCAGTCGCCGCTCGAGACGACGTCCTCGACGCGGTGCACCGGCTCGCCGTTCGGACCCGACCACAAGAGGTCGAACAAGTCGCCGTTACGGACCCGCGTGTAGTGGAGAACAAGCCGGACATCGGATCCAAGCTCGAACCGCCGCGTCGCGTTCTTCCCGACGTATCCGTGCCTCTTGGGCTCGACGCTCTCGTACAGCCCGTAACGGATCTCACGCGTGTAGGTCGATGTGAGGTTCCCGGCGACCTCGGAGGCGATCTCGCTCGCCGAGTCTGCGAGGAGCGAGTCGAATCCCCCGAACAGGGTGCCCTGCAGGATGGTCGCCGAGTCGGATCCGTCGACGTCCATCGCTTGCTCGATCTGGCCGGTGCGAGCGTCGATCACCTCGACTTGAGCGGAGATCTTGGTGGCGTAGGTCGTGGCCGGGACCGTCTGAACGCAGGCTCCGTTCTCCCACTTCGCGCACGCCGTCGTGGCTTCCGCCGACGTGTCGACCGCGTACACGCTGCCGGTGATGATCTTGCTGACGCCGGTCAGCGACCCGATCCGAACCGCTGTTGCGGGGTCAAGGAGCCCGGTCGCGGAAAGCGATTGCTCGACGAGGAGAGCATCGAGCTGCGCTCTTGAGTACACGTGGATCCCTGTCTCATTCACGAGACCCGTCTCGACTCGGCTGCGAACCGTTTCCTGAACTCCGGACCAACTCGAGCTGTTACGGAATGCCAGCACGGCGATGTCGAGGCGCTCCGTGGCGATCACGGCACGCTCCGTCGGCTCCGGGATGACGAAGAACAGGAGCCCGACGATCAAGATGATCCCCACCGCCAGCGCGATCAGAAGCCCTGCATCCTCGTCCATCGCTCTTGCTCACCTCCGGTGTGCGTCATGACGGTAGTGGGAACCGCACGGGGAATCAAGCGCGACGCTCGCGCAGATGGCGATACGCCGCGTCGCACGCGGCTCGATTGACCTCCTTCAGCGGGCGTCCGTCCAACGCGGCGTGGACGAAGCCGGCGGCGTAGGCGTCGCCCGCGCCGGTCGAGTTCACGTCGAGACGCCGCTCCACTCCGCAGCGGTCGATCGCGCCGGCTCGCCAGGCGATCGCGCCGCCGACTCCGAGCGTCCATGCGCCCGCCTCATGCCGATGCGCGAGGACGGACACCACATCGGCCTCGCGCGTCTTTCCCGAAAGGGCGCGGCCTTCCTCCTCGTTCGGGAAGATCCACCGCACCCCCGCGAGCTCCTTGTCGAACCGCTCGGCCCCGAACGATTCGATGAGGTTGGCGGGCGGAGGGTTGAGCGAGACCGTCGCGCCGCCGTCCGTTGCCAGGGCGATCGCGCGACGAGCCGCCGCCCGCTGCCGATCGGCGAGCAAGGCGTATCCCGATACGTGCAGGTGGGCCGCGCCCTCGAGCCATTGTGCGGCGATCCACTCAGCCTCGAGATCGTTGTTCGCTCCACGGGAGCAGACCATCGAGCGTTCGTCTCCGCGCCGGATCGCCACGACGGCCCCGGAGGGTGTGGTCGTTCGACGGAGGTGCGCCTCGATGCCCGCCTCCTGGAGCGACCGCTCGAGGAGATCGCCCGCGATGTCCCGGCCGACGGCGCCGATGAAAACGACGGTGTCTCCAAGACGCGCCGCGACTCGGGCGAACGTTCCCGCGGAGCCGCCGACAGCCACGGATACGGAGCCGCGCACCTCATCGCCGGGCATCTGCGGGGTCTCGTCGATCCCGATGTCGAGGTTGAGGTCTCCCAGGACGACGATGCGGCTCATTGGGCGCTGCGCAGGGAAGCGATGGCGACCGCGAGCGTCGCCACCCGCTCGGCGTCGACGGGGGACTCCGGAGAGCTCCCTCTCTTGAGCGCGCTGCCGACGATGAATCCGTCGGCGTCGCGATACGCCGCGACGTTGTCGACGCGAAGGCCCGAACCAATGAACACGGGGAGATGGGAGACCCGCTTCGCCGCGGCCAAGTCTTCCGCACGCGTCTCGTACCCGGTCCCAATACCCGTGAGGATCAGCGCGTGGGGACGGTTGCGCTCTGTGTCCACGACGGCCTCCTCAAGCCGCGTGAGGTGCGCGGCGTGCTTGACGTGGACGTCGGCGAGGATCTCCACGTCGGTCGCCAGATCGCGCACAAGCGCGTGGAGGTCGCGCGCCTGCCCTTCGACTGCGCCCTGATCCGTGAACGCCACCCCGGCGAACACGTTGACCCGGATGAATGAGGCCCCGGTCGCCGCGGCGATTGCCATGGCCGCGAGCCCGTCGTTCCGAAGGACATTGACCCCAACGGGCACGGCGGCAGCTTCGACCACGGAGCGGAGGACGACGGACATCATCGCGACCGTCTCCTTCGGCGCGGCCTTCGCATAGGGGGCGTCGCCGTAGTTCTCGACGAGGACGGCGTCGGCACCGCCTTTCTCGAGCGCGGCGAGATCACGCAAGGCGGCGTCGAGGATCGGTTGCGGGCCCCGCCGGTCGTAGCGCGCACTCCCCGCCATAGGGGGGAGGTGGATCATCCCGACGAGCGGCTTCAGCAGTTCCAGAAGTCTCATGGCGTTCGTAACTATAGTCAGCCTGCGGGGAGAGACAAGCCGGGCTTGCGATCCGCGGTCGGATGGCGCGCCCGGGTGCCGCGGAGCGCGTCGGGAAGGTAAGATCGGTGCGGAGGTCCCGTGACAAGGCCGGCGTTGGTGTCCGTCGAGGCGATGATCCGCATTCCAGAGCTACCCGCTCCGGAAGCGCTGTACACGGTTCTGCTCGGGCCGACGCTTCTTGCCGGAATGCCCCATCCGACGCCGGCGACTCCCTGGACCGCGCTCGCGAGTGTGGGGTTCCGGCACGTGGTCTGCCTCACGTCCCCGGTTCCGGCGTACGATCCTGCTCCGCTCGGCCTTCTCCACGCGGTGGGGCTTGAGGATCTCTACGGAGGCCGAGCGCCCCGGAACTCGGAGCGGGAACTCCGGGAGATCCGCCTGGCCAGGGATGTTGTGCTTCGAGCGCTTCAACGCGGCGAAGGGGTGATCGTCCACTGCGAGGGAGGTACCGGCCGGACCGGGACCGTGATCGGCCTCGTCCTTCGCGGGCTTGGCCACTCCGCCTGCGAGATCGTGGGCTACCTGGACGCCGTCCACCGCGCGCGGGGCAAGGCTGGATGGCCGGAGTCGTCGTGGCAGGCGGAGCTGCTGGGGTCGATCGACGCGGCGACCTAGCGGAGGATCAGAGCCACGGCTCGATCTGCCAGGCGCGGAGGCGGATGGGGTGGTCGGCGTGGCGGATGACGCCCTGGCGATCGATGACGAACGTGTAAGGAATGCCATCCACTCCATAGAGCGCCTTCACGGCCTCGCGAGCGTCGCGAACGACCACGAACTCCCCGTACCCTCCCTCCTCGACGAACTCCCTCGCAGTGCCTTCCGACGCGTCGAGGTTGACGGCGAGGACGATCAGCCCCTGGTCGGCAAACTCCTTCCGCAGCACTTCGAGGTGGGGCATCGAGGTCCGGCAAGGTGTGCACTGGCTCGCCCAGAAGTCGAGGAGAACGACGTACCCGCGAAAGCTCGCCAGGTTGACGTCAGCGCCGTTGGACAGCTCCGGAAGAGTGAAGTCCGGAGCGAGATCGCCGACTGCGAGTCCGACCGCCGGGGTGACGCTCGCGACGCGAACGTCGATCATCCGGACTGCGGCTCCCTGTTCGCCGCGATCGTCAGTGACCGTCAACGTGGACTCGTACGTCCCTCCCTCCACGTAGGTGTGCGTCGCCGTCGGACCCAGCGCCGCGACTCCGTCGCCGAACTCCCAGCGGTACTCGACGATCGTCCCGTCGGAGTCCACGGAGGCACCGGCGTCAAAGAAAACCGAAAGAGGCGCGTCGCCGAAGGATGGCGTTCGAGAGAACTCCGCGGTGGGAGCAGCGTTCCAGCGCAGGCATCCGCCGAGCAGGAGCGCGGCGAGGGCGCACGCGAGCCCGAGCGGTCTGCATGCGTTCACAGGATCGTCCCCCTAAAGTGTTGAGGCTCCTGGCGGAGCCTCAACGCGTACCATGGTCCCCTCTCGTACGGGGAGAGACTAGGGCCGCCCTGTCAACGCGGCGTGGAGTGCCTGTGAAGGGATTGTGAAGCGGACGCCGACGCTCCCGAGGAAGCGCCGGCGTCCGCACGATGCCCTCTCGATCGACAGTCTAGATGGCGCTATCCGCTCCGCCCTCGGCCGACAGCGCTTCAATCCGCGACAGGATCGTCTCGTCATCGCTGAACGACGCGAGGGCGATCTGGTAGAACGACAGCGCCTTGGTCCTCGCCGCGTCGATCTCCGCCGTGAGCGCCGAGAACTTCTCGACGGATGCGGGGTCGGCGGAAGCCTCCGCCTCGAGGGCCGCCCTTTCGGTGCTCTTGTCGGTCATCTTCGTGTCGTAGATGGAGCCGATGATGAACGGCAGATACGGGTCCTCGACGAGGTGTTCCTCGTAGAGCCGCTCGAACGCCGCGAGGCCGAGGTCGATGTCCTGGCTCTTCTTCCAGCCGGCGTCCAGCATCGGGTCGTTGACGGTGATCGTCGCCGCCGCACGGGTCGCGTTGTACCACGCGGTAGCCCCCTCCGTGATCTGCTCCTCCTCGAGATCCTCCTGCACCTGATCTCGCACGTCGGCGAACTCGTGGCGAACGGCCTCCTTGCGGTCCACAACGAGGATGATGTGGTACCCGTAGTTGGTCTGGACGACGCCGCTTCGCTCTCCCTTGGCGAGCGCGAACGCCGCCTGCTCGAACGCTTCGACCATCTGCCCGCGTCCGAACCACCCCAGGTCCCCTCCCTTCGCCGCGCTGCCTGTGTCGCTCGATCGCTCCATGGCGAGCGCCGCAAAGTCCGCTCCGCTGTCGAGAGCGGCCAGGACTTCGGACGCCGATTGCTCCGTCGCCACCAGGATGTGCGACGCGCGGACCTGCTCTTCGATGTCGTAGGTGGCTCGATTCTCGAACCAGTACGCTTCGAGATCTTCGTCGGAGATCTCGATCGGTCCTGCCACCGCGCGTTGCAGCGCCTGGTTGATGAGCTGCGTGCGGATCGTTCCACGGGCCTGCTCGCGGAACTGGCTCAGCGTCAGGTTTCTCGGCGCGAGTTCCTTGGCCACGTACTCCTCTTCCGTCAGGCCCTGGGAAGCGAGGTACTCCTTGAACTGCCTGTCGAATTCGGCCGAGGCCTCGTCGTCGCTGACCGTGATTCCTCGGCGCGCGATCTCATCGTCCACGATGACCTGAGTCACGAGGTTCTCGAGGGCCTGGACCTCCATTTCGAGATCCATGACCCGCCCTCGCGCGCCGGTCAGCATGGTGGCGAGGTTGATTCCGAATTGCGCGTACAGCCTCTTCGCGTAGTCCAACACGGCCATCGTGGCCTGGTCGAGGCGGCTCGACGTGATGACGTGTTCGTTGACGACGGCGACCCCCGGATCGATCGCGGGCGTCGAGGCTGTGGAAGCGCTGACCGCCGTCGCGGTTTCCGCGGGCGCGGTCTCCGCCGGAGGAGGGGTTGTGGCTGGGGCTTCTGCGGTGGCCGCCGGGGACGGGGCTGCTGCCTCCGGGGTCTCGACGGCTGCTGCCGGGGCCTCTGCGGTCGCGGCGGGAGGAGCAATCTCCGGCGAGGTCTCTGCGGTGGCGGCAGGGGCCGGGGTCGCTGCCTCCGGGGTCTCGATGGCTGCCTCCGGGGCCTCTGCGGTCGCGGCGGGAGGAGTGATCTCCGTCGAGGCCTCTGCCGTGGCCGCGGCTGTCGTCGGGACTTCCGCGGCGGCCGCCGGAGGCGTCGCCGGCGCCGGTGTCGGGGCTACAGCGGCGGGCTTCGCCGCCGTCGCGGGCGTCGCGGCCGCCGGAGCTGATGCGGACGGCGCTGGAGTGGTTCCCGAAGCCGGAGTGCGGGCCGGTTCCTTTCCACAAGCGAACAACAGAAGGCTCGTCGCAAGAAGAAGAGCAATCCATCCCATGAGTCGACCGTGCATACCTACCTCCTCAAACCCGAACAGGATACGCCTTCCCCGGTCAAGATGAAAGGAACCGACATCCCGCCCACGGATGAGCTCCGAGGAAGGGAGGCTCCCCGGGTCCTAGAGCCAGGCCTCGATGGTGGCGGCCGACAGCTCCGTGGGGGTGCCGCTGTACCGAATCACGCCGCTGCGGTCGATGAGGAACGCGTGCGGGATGTGACCGACCCCGTAGGCCGAGCGGGTCGGCCTTGTCGGCCAGTAGATGTCGATCGCCGAGATCAGGTTCGTGTAGCCGAGCCTCTTCAGGAAGTCCGCGGCCGCGGTCGCGGTCTGCTCGATGGAGACGAGGATGACGACCAGTCCCTGGGACTCGTACCGGATTCGCAGCGTTTCCAGCCCCGCCATCGAGGCCTGGCACGCGGGACACGTGCTCATCCAGAACTCGAGAAGCACGACCTGCCCGGCGTAGTCTGATAGCCGGACCATGACATCATCGGTCCCGGGGAGCGAGAACTCGGGAGCTCTCTGACCGACTCGGTTGCCCATTGGAACCGATGTGGCGCCCACCGACGGCGCCACGGTCGGCGCGCTCCGGGTGGTTTTCGTGCTTCGCGGCTGGAGGCTCTCGACGTCGATCGCCTGGACGGCCATCCCGGTTGCACCGGCGTCGTCGATCACGAGGAGCGTCACGTCGTAGTGGCCGGGGCGTGGGTAGGCGTGTTCCTTCACGATCCCTGACCCCGTGGTACCGTCTCCGAACACCCACTGGTAGGTCACGATCCGTCCGTCCGTATCGGTGGACTCGGAGGCGTCAAACTGAACTGTGGCGCCGGATCCCTGCGCAAGGAAGGCCGAGAAGGCGGCAACGGGTGACGTGTTCTTCCCGCTCTGCGCCGCGCTCACCGTGAGGAAGAGCCCCAAGCACGCGAGGAGCAGCGCCGAGCAAGCGATCGTTCTCGTTCTCGTCATGGTCACTCCCCCCACCCGGCGCAAGCATGCATTGTACAGCAACCTCCTCGCGTGGGAAGGGCCGGCCGCAAGCGGTTCGCTACACTCTGGATCGATGATCCGAGAGATCCACGCCAAGACCATCCTGTCGCGCGTCGCGGGGGTGGACACCCACTTCGGTCTCGACTATGGGATGAACCTGTATCGAGGGTGCCAGCACCACTGCATCTACTGCGATTCACGGAGCGAATGCTACGGCAACGACCGGTTCGACGAGGATGTGCTCGTGAAGGTCAACGCCGTCGAGATCCTCGGGAAGGAGCTGCGCGCCAAGCGGAGAAAGGGCGTTGTCGGAACAGGCTCGATGAACGACCCCTACATGCCGCTGGAGGAGAAGGCCGGACTCACCCGGGCCGCGCTCGAAGTTGTCGCCGAGTGCGGCTTCGGTGTCCACGTCGTGACGAAGAGCGATCGGGTGCTGCGCGACATCCCCGTTCTCCAGCGGATCGCCCGCACCTCCACGGCGGCCGTGTCGTTGACCATCACGACGATGGACGACGACCTGGCCCGACGAGTCGAGCCGGGTGCGCCGCCGCCGTCGGCCCGCTTCTCGGCGCTCGCCCGGCTGAGCGAAGCCGCGATCGAGACCCGAATTGCCCTCATGCCCGTCCTGCCGTTCCTCGAGGACACCTGGGATAACGTCTCGCGCATCGTCGAGGAGGGGTACCGGTGCGGGGTGCGTACCGTCATCCCTTGGTTCGGCATGAGCTTGAGAGATCGACAGCGCTCGTACTTCTACCACCGGTTGGACGAGTCGTTCCCTGGACTGCGCGAGCGCTACGAGAAGGCGTACGGATGCGACTACGTGTGTCCGTCGCCGCGCGCGGTGGCGCTCCGGGCGCCGTTCGAGGCGCTGTGCGCACGGTTGGGTATCCGCACGTCGGTTCGGCCGACGCTCGCTCCGACGGTCGAAGAGCCTCAGCTGTTCGGGTGAGCGCGTCGCAGCGCCGCGTCGACGGCGTCGCGGATTCCCAGCTCGGGGGCCTCGTATCCCCAGCCGATCTCCTGGCCGTCGACGAAGATGCCTCTTGGGATCTGGTGTCGGAGGAGCGTCAGCCGGTCTTCGGCGCAGGACTCGCGGAGGACCACGTCTGCTGGGTGCTCGGCGCAGACCCGGCGTACGCGCTCCGCTTCGATTCCGCTCGTCTGGCAGAAGCCGTTCCAGAAGAGGTCGACCGTCACGTGCCCCGTCACAGGTTCGAAGTCGTAGCGTGGCTCCAGGAAGCGCGGCGGCGAAGCGCCCCGTTGCAGAGGCTTCCAGAGAAGAACCTCCCGCCCGCGCTCGTCGACGGCGCGAAAGCCGACCGACTCGAAGAAGCCGGCTGGAAGAAACCACTCTGCCTGGGGCAGGTCTCGATACGCCGTCGTCGCGAGAGCCCGGCGTCGCTGCGCTCGAGCGCCCTCTGTGACAGCTTCGACAAGTCGGCGGCCCGCTCCGATGCCGGCGGCCCTTCTCAATACGTACAGGCACGGGAGCGCCATCATGGCATCGCCCAAGGGGCCCCACGAGGCATGCTCGATCGGAATTCCGTGCGCGAATCCCACGGGGTCGCCGTTGAGAACGGCGACGGGGAAGACCGCTCCCTGGGCTCCCAACCGCCGAAGGAGGGCTCGGCGCCCGGTCGCGCAAGCGTCAATCTCGGCGGACTCCCCGACGTGCGAGCAGCATGACACGAACGCCTCGTCCTCGGGCTGCATCGAGCGGATCGCAAGCACGGTCATCACCCGACGATCATCCTAGCCTGGGCGAGCGGTGGATGCTTCCTGTGATCGCTCTTCGGCGCTGTTCGAGCGCTCGGCCATGCCCTGTGGCCGCTCCGACCGGGCCGAACGTCCCCTCACGGCCGAGGCGGCGACCTTGGCGCAATATCCGCGCCCCGGGTACGTTCCAGTCACTGTGATGTCGGCCTGCTGGGATGAGGGAACACGATGAGGTGGACGCTGCTCGCCGGGCTCCTCGCCGGGGCGGCGGTGTGCGTGGCCCTCGCGATCCTCGTTCCGCCGCTTTCGCGCCCCCTTGGATACACTGGGTATGCGGAGTTGGAGCGTCTGGAGGCCGGGCTGCCATCGACCGAGCGCGCGATCGAGGCATTGGCCGCGCGACAGGACGGCGTGGGATGGCAGGCCCGTCTCCTCGCGGCACGGACTCGAGCCGCCCGCGGGGACTACCCGGCGGCCGCCGCTCACTTGCGTGCCGCGCTGGCATTGCGTCCAACGAACGATGTGCAGAGAGAGCTTGCGGCGGTCCTCGAGGCGGGCGGGGATCGTGCCGCCGCACTGGCTGCATGGGAGAGGCTCCTTCCGAAGAGCGACGCCGTCGACGCCGTCGTCCGGCTGGAGACGGACGGTGTTCGGCTCGCCTCCGTTCTCGTCTCCGCCGGGAGGCCGACCGAGGCGCTGCCTCTCGTGACCCCCGCGGTCACTGGCGAGGCCCGGCTTGCCCGGGCCCGAGCCCTCGCCGCTCTTGGGCGGCCGTCCGAGGCGATCGTCGAGTTCGAACGGTACTTGGCCGAGCGACCGAACGAGACAGCCGTTCGCCTCGAGCAGGGTCGCGCGCTGGAGCGAATGGGCGATACGGAGCGCGCCCTGCAGACGTACCGTTCCCTCGGAGCCGCGGGCGCATTCCGCGAAGGAGCGCTGCTCGAAGCGGTGGGACGAACGCGTGAGGCCGCCGATGCGTACGTGCGCTCTTCCGACCCGGAGGCCCAGTGGAGCGGCGCCCGCCTGTTCGAGAAGCTGGGCGCGGAGGCCGCGGCGCTCGCCGTCTACGAACGGCTCGCCGCCAGCTCGCACCGAGTCCGCGATGATGCGGCGCTGCGCATGGTGTCGATCTATCGCGCCCGCGGCGACATTGCCCGTGTCGAACAGCTCGAGGCGACGCTTCCGGCGGCGTTCCGCTGGATCCTCATCTCATACGATTCTCCGAGTCCTCCTCGTTCGGAGTCGCGCCGCAGTTCGCCCGACTCGGTGCGGACGGCCGACACCCTGCTCCGGCGCGAGGGGTACGCGTGGGCGGACGTGGAGCTTGAGTTCGCGCTCGCTCAGGCGTATCCCGACGAGCGCCTAGCGATCGGGCAGTGGTACGCCCGGCACGGCGACGCTCACGCCGCGTTCGGCATCGCGGGAGGTCTACTGCGCGACCGGCCGACTCGCGACGTCTACGAGCTTGCGTATCCTCGCCCGTGGTGGTCGACCGTGAAGCGTTGGGCCGGCGAGTACGGCGTGGATCCGTTGCTCGTGCTCGCGGTGATGCGCGAGGAGTCGAACTTCCTGCCCACGGCGGTCTCCTCTTCCGACGCCCGGGGTCTGATGCAGCTCCTCCCTTCTACGGGGCGCTGGATCCTTGAATCGAAGCTCGGAACGGTCTACAGCGAGGACGTTCTGTTCGATCCGGAGACGAACATCCGCTGCGGCTCCTACTTCCTTGGATCGCTCCTCCGCCAGTTCGGCGGCGATCTCGTGCAGGCGGTCGCTGCGTACAACGGAGGCCCGGGAAACGTCAGCCGTTGGCTCGCTGCGGCGCCGAACACCTCGGCGGTCGACTTCCCTTCTCTCTTGGCCTTGGTTCAAACCCGCGAGTACGTCGTCAAGGTGATCGACGCCTGGCTCGTCTACCGGATGCTGTACGCGGAGAGGGGCTAAGAGGCGAGGCGGCGCCGCACCCACGGTTCGAGACGAAGGACGCGAGAGCCTTAGAGTCTTGCCGCGTGGGACGCCGCTCTCAGCCTCGACCGGTATAATCGCGCCGCCTCAGGCGAGGCGGGAGGGACGATGGCGAACTACCGGATTGCGATGCTGCCGGGAGACGGAATTGGGGGCGACGTGCTGGCCGCCGCAAGGCGGGTCCTCGACGCGGTGGGGCTAGAGGCCGAGTACCCGCACGGCGACATCGGCTGGGAGTTCTGGAAGAGAGAAGGGAACGCTCTTCCAGAGCGGACGATCCAGCTCCTGAAGTCGACCGACGTGTGCCTGTTCGGAGCGATCACGTCGAAGCCGAAAGACGAGGCCGCCGCGGAGCTCTCGCCGTCCCTGCGTGGCAAAGGCTTCACGTACTCGAGCCCGATCGTCGGGCTTCGTCAGCTGTTCGACCTGCACACGAACATGCGCCCGTGCAAGGCGTATCCGGGGAATCCGCTCAACCTCGCGGACGACATCGACCTCGTCGTGTTCCGCGAGAACACGGAGGGGATGTACGCCGGCGTCGAGTGGCATCCGATTCCCTCCGAAATCCGCGCGGCGTTCGCCCTGCACCCCAAGATGAAGAGGTTCGACGGCGTCCCCAACGAGGACATGGCCATCTCCGCGCGGATCGTGACGCGCAACGGGTGCCGGCGCATCCTGAAGAGCGCGTTCGAGTACGCGACGAAGTACGGCTACAAGACGGTGACCGTCGTCGAGAAGGCGAATGTCGTCCGCGAGACCTCGGGGCTCATGGTCCGCGAGGCCCGGGCGGTGGCGAGCGAGTATCCGGGGATCGAACTCCTGGAGACGAACATCGATGCGATGTGCATGTGGCTCGTCAAGAACCCTCAGAACTACGGGATTCTCGTGTCGACGAACCTCTTCGGTGACATCCTGTCCGACCTCGCTGCCCAGCTCGTCGGCGGACTCGGCTTTGCCTCCGCGGGGAACATCGGCGACTCCTACGCCGTGTTCGAGCCGACGCACGGCTCGGCTCCGAAGTACACGGGCATGAACAAGGTCAACCCGATCGCCACGATCCAAGCGGCACGCCTGATGCTCGACTACCTCGGGGAGCACGAGAAGGCGGAACGCATCGAGCGCGCGATTGCGCGCGTGGTCGCCGAGGGGAAGTCACGGACGTACGACATGGGTGGAACGACGACGACGAGCGGCATGGCCGACGCGGTGATCGCGGCGCTCGGGTAGGAGGGGACGATGACCTCGATCAGCCGCAGGATGGCCCAGTTCGCCCTCGGGCTTCGATACGCCGACATTCCCGAAGCGGCGAGACATGAGGCCAAGCGGTTTCTCCTCGACTCGGTCGGCTGCGCTCTCGCCGCCGTCGACCACGAGGACATGCTCCAGGCGTACGACTACGTGCGCCGAGTCGGCGGAAAGGCGCAGGCGACAATCATCGGACACGGGACGCGGACCGACATCGCGAACGCCGCGCTGTTGAACGCCCTCTTGATCCGCGCCATGGACTACAACGACATCTACTGGAAGCAGGACCCGAGCCATCCCTCGGACATCCTCCCCGCCGCGTTGGCGCCGGCCGAGTTCCGCGAGCTGAACGGCAAGGAGCTCATCGTCGGGATGGTGATTGCGTATGAGCTCGAGATGCGCCTTTGCCTCGCCGCGACGCCCGGTGTGCGCGAAGTCGGCTGGCACCACGCGACCCTCACGCAGTTCGTGAGTCCCATCGTCGCCGGACGGATGCTCGGTCTCTCCGAGGACCAGCTCGTGGCGGCGTGCGGAATCAGCGGCTCCAGCCACTTCACGCTGGGCGGCGTCGTCGCCGGGCACCTCACGAACATGAAGAACACCGCTGACCCGATGGCGACGGAGGCCGGCGTCCGCGCCGCGGTGCTGGCGTCGACCGGGTACAGCGGGCCCGTCGAGCTGTTCGAGGGGAAGGAAGGCGTGTTCCACGTCCTGAACCAGGTGGCGTGGGATCCGGATGCGATGACCCGTGGGCTCGGTTCGGAGTTCTTGATCACCGAGTGCGGCTACAAGGCGTTCCCCACCGAGGCGCTGACCCACCAACCGATCACGGCCGTGCTCGAAGTGATGGAGGAGAACGAGATCGATCCCCACGCCCTCCGATCGATCCTCGTCAAGACGACGACGCGCGGGGCCGACATCCTCTCCGACCCGTCGAAGTACGATCCCCAGACGAAGGAGACGGCCGACCATTCGCTCCCCTACTGCGTGGCCGTCGCCGCGGCCCAAGGGAACGTGCTGCCGTCGGACTTCGAGACGGACGCGCTCCGCGACCCGTTCGTGCGCAGCCTGCTCGGGAAGATTCAGGTCGTCGCGGATCCCTCGATCGACGCGCTCTTCCCCAAGGTGAAGCGGGCCATCGTGACCGTGACCACAGAGAACGGCGAGTCGTTCACTCGCCAGGAAGACTTCGCGAAGGGGAGCCCGGAGCGCCCCCTGTCCGACGAGGATGTCGCCGACAAGTTCCGCTCGAACGCGGCATCCATCCTGTCCGAGCGGAAGATCGGGCGCATCGTGAACACCACGTTCGCCCTCGAGGAGATCGAGACGACGAGCGACTACATGCGCCTCCTGACGCGGAGTCGGCCGTCGCGGTAGGGCGTAAACCGTGTCTGCATCGAGGAAGCGCACTGGCAGGATTCGCCGATCCCTGTTGGCGTGGTATGCGATTGAGGCTCGAGACCTCCCCTGGCGGCGGACTTCCGACCCATACGCTGTCCTTGTCTCCGAGGTCATGCTCCAGCAAACCCGTGTCGACACGGTGATTCGGTACTACGAGCCTTTCCTGCGGCGGTTTCCGAGCATTCAGCAACTCGCGGCGTCGTCGATCGGCGACGTCCTCAAGGCGTGGGAGGGTCTCGGCTACTACCGCCGCGCCCACAACCTTCACCGAGCCGCGGGCGCCCTCGCCGTCCGCGGAGGATTCCCCGAGTCCGTCGAGGAACTGGAGCGGCTGCCGGGTGTGGGGACGTATACGGCCGCGGCGGTGGCCTCGATCGCTTTCGGGGCCGCGGTGCCCGCGCTCGACGGGAACGTCATGCGGGTGATGACCCGACTCCACCACATTCCAGGGGATCCCGCCCGTGCATCGACGCGCGCGGCGATCCGCACGGCCGTCGGAGACCTCGTGCGGGCGGGGCGAGCGGGAGCCGTGAATCAAGCGCTGATGGACCTCGGCGCTCGCGTATGCACGTCGAGAACTCCTCGCTGCGCCGAGTGCCCCCTCGCCTCCGAATGTGACGCACATCACACCCAGACCACGGCCGACTTTCCGCACAGGTCGGCGAGGGCGCGAGTTCCTCACCGAGATGTCGTGGCCGGCGTCATCTGGGAGCGCTGGCGGGGACCGGGTGAACGGCCGCGCGTCCTCATCGCCCAGCGCCGGGCCGACGACATGCTCGGGGGCTTATGGGAGTTTCCCGGAGGCACGGTCGAGGCCGGAGAGACATTCGAAGAGGCGCTTCGCCGCGAGTTGTGCGAGGAGCTTGGAATCGAGGTCCGCGTCGGCTCGCGGATCATGACCGTCGAGCATGCCTACTCCCACTTTCGGATGTCCCTTCATATCTACCCCTGTCGGCATCGAGGCATCCTGCCGCGAGCGCTCGGTTGCGCTGACCTGGCATGGGTAGAGCCCGCGAGTCTCGGGCGCTACGCGCTGTCCACGGCCGATCGGAAGGTTGCCGACGCGGTCACGCGGTCCGTGAACTCGGCGACTCCCAGAAAAGCACAGGGCCCGACCGCATGAGCGGGTCGGGCCCTGCATCGTTCCCGTCTCGCGCTTTCTAGATCAGGCCGCCGATGAGGATGATGGCCACGATCGTCGGCAGCAACGCACCGCCGCCGACGTACAGGACGCGCGACTGCTGCCGTGCTTGGGAGTACCCCTCGAAGTAGCCGGCCTTGTAGTCGGCGGACTTGCCCTCGAGCTGCTGCAATCGTGCCGCAGAGGGATCCGGAGGGGTGCTGAACGCCGCCACGCCGAAGGCGATGACTCCTCCGAGGATGCCCCACACGATGTTGATCATCGGAGAGTCTTCTTTCCCCTGCTGCGAGCCAAGCTCGTACCCCTCGCGATAGCCGTCGGCAGCCGCCGCGGCCCACGAGAAGAGCATCAAAGCCGAAAGGATGACCACCGCAACCGCTGCGGTACCTGTTCGAAGCCGCATACCTCCTCCTTGCCCGTTCCGATCGTCGCCTCCCCCAGGAGGCGCCCTCATCCTACCGAGCAGGAGGGATCGAGACAAGCCCTCTTCGCGCGGGCTGGAACGGTGGGTCGTCGCGAGTCAGCGCGTCAGAGCAGGATCTCGAAAGCAATCCCGTAACTCACGCCTCCGAAGAGGACGCCGAGAACAGGCTGCCAGTCGACCTGGATCAACACCCGTGCCTGCGGCGAGATCGCGAGCTTCAGCCCACCGGTCAGGTGATGGGCCATCGCGCCGCTCGTGAGGCAGAGCGCGGGTTGGTACGTCAGGAAGACGGGGAGATACCGGAAGTTGCTTTCGAAGAACAGCTCTCCGAAGACCTCCCAACCGATGGCCTCGAGGCTGTATCCTCCTCCAAGCCCGACGGCGATGGCGGCCGCACCGGGCTGATCGAGCAGGGCGAACTTGACGTCGCCGATGGCGCCAAGCCACCCCGGGTCGCCGCCCTCCAAGGAGATCATGAGCCCCGTCTGGAATCCAAGATCCACCCCTTGAGCGATCCCGATTGCGAGACGGGCCTGCGGCGTCAAGAAGTATGAAGTATCACTGTCGATCGTCAGGGCGTAGATCCCGCTGCCGAATGCCAGTCCGATGTTCCCCGCGCCGACCGTTCGCGCCGTCTGAAAGAGGTTGAACAGGCACCCCGTGCTGCAAAGAAGGACGGCTCCCGCCAAACCCACCACCGCAATCGTACGGATCCTCATGCGCATGCTGGCCCCCTCAGCTTTCCGTGTGATAGACTTGCCAGTCTGCGGCAAGGGGTCGGGGATGTCAAACGGCAACCCGTGCGAAGCGGGCCGCGAGGGCGAGAAGAGGAGGAACCCGTTGAAGCGAACTGCGGTCTTGATTGCGGTGATCGCCGTCGGCTACGTTGTGGCGTCGGTGCTGGCCACGCAGTCGGTCTCTCCGGACCCGCTCGTGGAGGAAGCGGACGCGCTGTTCGACCGATGGACGGACGAGTTCGACTTCGATACGTACGAAGAGCGCCTGAGGGGAGCGATCGGGCTGTACGAAGAGGCGCTACTTCTCCTCGATGTCGCGGACGTCGCACGGCAAACCCACGTCTTGAACCGCCTTGCTCAGGCGTACTTCGAGCTGGCGACGGCCTACCTGGTCAGCGACCCGGAGAAGGAAGCTGCGTTCCTCGCCGGGAGAGACCATGCCCTTGCGAGTCTTCGCTTGGATCCCGCCTTCCGTGCGGCGGAGGTCACGAGCTTCCGCGAAGCGCTTGCGTCGGCCAGCGACGTGGCCGCCGTGTTCTGGTACGGGAACGATGCCGGATCCTACATGAACTACCACCAGCTTGAGGCGATGTTCGGCGGGGGAGCCCGCGACGTCCCAACCTGCTATGAACGCGCCGTGGCCTTGGACGAGACGTACCTCGGCGGCGCACCGCTGCGGTCGCTGGCCTGCTACCTAGCACGGGTCCCCGGGTTCCTCGGCGGAGACATGTCGCGCGCACGGGAGCTGTTCGACCGAGCGATGGCCGTCGCCCCCGACTTTCTCGAGAATCCGGTCAACCTCGCCGAGCTCGTACTGAAGCCGAGGGGAGAGGTCGCCGAAGCCTGCGCTCTGTTGCAGGACGTCGTCGCCCGCTCCACCGATTCCGCGATCATGGACCTCTGGCCCTTGTACAACGAGCTCTCCGCTCGCCAAGCGCGCAAGCTTCTTACGTCGCTCTCGTGCCCATAGCGGAACGCAGCGTTTGCCGATAGGAATAGGCCCGGCTATCATCTTGGGGGGATCGTAAGGGAACTGGGAGACGCATGGCTGGACATTCCGAATGGGCGAATAAGAAGTTCCGCAAAGAGCGGCAAGACAGGAAGAAGTCGGGCATCTTCTCGAAACTCGTGAAGGAGATCACCCTTCAGGCCCGGAATGGGGATCCGAATCCCGAGAACAACTCCGGGCTCGCTCAGGCGCTCGAGCGCGCCAAGGCGGCCAACGTCCCGAAGGACAGCATCGAGCGCGCCATCAAGCGAGGGGCCGGTGAGCTGGAGGGCGCGGCGTACGAGGAGGTCACGTACGAAGGGTACGCGGCCGCCGGAGTCGCCGTCCTCGTTCGCGCGGTGACCGACAATCGGAACCGCGCCGCGGCAGGCATACGCCACGCGTTCAGCAAGTTTGGCGGGAACATGGCGTCCGCCGGGAGCGTCGCGTGGCTGTTCGAGCGCCGAGGCATCGTCGTCGTCGACGACCTTCCGGGCGACATCGATCGCGATGAGCTCGAGATGGCCCTCATCGAGGCTGGGGCCGACGACCTGCAGACGAGTGGTGGCACGCTCGAGGCGTTCTGCAGCGTGGCCGCGCTTTCCCAGCTGACGGCTGCCGTCCGCGCCAGGGGCCTTACGCCGGCGCGGGCCGAGGTGACGATGGTTCCCAAGAGCACGATCCACGTCGGCGACGATGCGGCGGGCAAGGTCTTGCGCCTCGTCGAGGCGCTCGACGACAACGAAGACGTGCAAGAGGTCTTCGCCAACTTCGACGTCGACGACGAGGTTCTCGAGCGCCTCGAATCCGCGGGATAGCCTTCGCCCACAGGGATTCCGGGGTTGGAGTTCTCCTCAGGTTCTGCTAGGCTCCTATCCACGAAAAGGAGGAAACAATGAAGAGGGTGTTGGTGTTGGGGGTTCTCGTGCTGGGTCTCTTGGTCACAGGGATTTCCGTCTCCGCTGCGACGGAGGCGTGGATCCCGGGCGTGGCCTCGCTCTTCATCCCAGGGTTCGGACAGCTGCTCAATGACCAGATGGAGAAGGCGATCTTCCACTTCGTCGTCGGCGTCGCGATCTACAGCCTGGGGTTCGGCTTCATGGGATACTACACGCCGCTGGCGTACTTGACGCCGACGATCGCGTTGGCGTGGGGAATCTACAGCGGGTACGACGCGTACACCGTGGCGAAGAGGCAGGGGTTC
Source organism: Candidatus Bipolaricaulis sp. (assembly GCA_028707055.1). Classification (GTDB taxonomy): domain Bacteria; phylum Bipolaricaulota; class Bipolaricaulia; order UBA7950; family UBA9294; genus JAPLGD01. The sequence goes on from JAQTVA010000008.1 coordinate 18,322, forward strand.
ACCATCGGCTTCGTCCCCGGGGGCATTGGAGTCGGCTACAGCCACAGCTTCTAGGAGAGCACGACCCCAAGAAACAGCGCCAAGAGCGCGAGCACTTCCAAGAGGCGAACGAGGCCTCGGCCGATCTCGGCCGGGGCCTTCTCTGTGGGCAAGAGGTCGTTCGAAACGAACCGGCACTCCCCCGTCTCCAGATCCACATCGAGGACCAGGCGGCCGAGGTTCGCTCCGAAGGCGCCGGATTGCACGATGAGCGTCTCTCCGACGTAGACGGGCACCGCGGTCTCCTCATGGGAGTGTCCGGTCAGGAAGACGTCGATCGCCGGCACGGCGGAGGCGACCGCTCGCGCATGGGCGATGGGCAGATGGCCGACGCACACCACAAGATCGACTCCGTCACCGTGGGCGGCGACCTCTCCGCCGACGGCGCTCGCCGCGTCGATGGGAAGGAGCCAAGGGTAGTCGAGGTACGGGAAGTACTCCTCCGTCACGATCCCGACGACGAGCACATCGACATCGGCGACGGTCGTACGAATGGAGGCGACAAACGGGGGCAACGTGGGAGTGGTCGGGGTGAGGTTCGCGCACAGCAGGGGGAACTCCGCCGCTTCGGCGAGCCGGCCCAGGTCGCGGGCGCCCCAGTAGAAGTCGTGGTTCCCGAGCGCCATGGCGTCATACCTCGTCCGGTTCATCCACTCGACCATGGACTGGGCTCCCCAGACGGCGAAGACGGGGTTTCGGAAGTCCTGCCACGTGTCCCCGGCGTCGAAGAGGAGGACGGCGCACGACCGTGCGCGCTCGGCCGCGACGAGCGCCGAAATCGACTCCAGGCGGGACAGCCGGAGGTGAAGGTCGTTCGTGTAGAGGATCGTAATCTCGGTCGCGGTCGCGGCGCATCCCGCGACGGCAAGGGCGACGATCACGAAGACGGCGGCTCGCCTCATCCGACGCCTCCGACGGCGATCTGCACGCCGGTTCCATCAAGCCGCACCGCGACGTTCCACAACGCCCGGCGGTACGGACGCCAGGACACTCCCGCGAGGGGGCGGACGGAGCCGCCCGCAGCGCTGACCCCGACGAAGCAGGCGACATCCATGCGCGGAGCGAAGCGCACAAGGCCCCATCCACGGGCACCGTCGCCCCAGGATCGCCCGATCTCCACTCGAACCGGACCGAGGTGGAGCGAGCCGAGAAGCAAGATCCCGTCGGAGCCGAGCTCCGCTTCGACGCGCAACGGCGGGAGATCTCGAACCCAGAGGGTTCGCAGACGAACGTCGAACGGGCGGTCGGAGGTCACGACGGCAGCCACGTCGAGACGCTCGCCGACCGACCGGGAGAGCACGAGCTGCGCGCCGTGCCCTGAGAAGGAGGCGAAGAGGGACGTCCGCCCCGGGTCTCCCTGGACGAGCAGCGCCGGCGGGTCGGTGGGGATCCCGCCCGGTCGCCCGCCCCGGCTTGCGAAGACCGAGCCGTCGAATGCGAAGGCAGCGAGCATGGCTGCGCAGAGCACGAAGAACCTCATCGGCCGCCTCATGTCGGGGAGCATACCGCGTCGCGCCGGCCGCGGGCGAGTCGTTGCATTCTCCAGAGAGGACCGCCACAATCGAACCATGATGGAGCGGCGCGTGCGCGAAACGATCGAGCGGTACGGCATGATCCCGCGAGGCAGTCGGGTGCTTGCCGCCGTCTCCGGGGGCCTCGATTCGGTGACCCTCGTCTCCATCCTCCATCGGCTCGCCGAAGAGCTGGGCTTCTCGATCGTCGTCGCCCACCTGGACCATGCGCTTCGCTCCGGCTCGGCCGCCGACGCCGCGTTCGTCGTGGACCTCGGCGGCCGGATGGGACTTCCCGTCGTCGCCGAGCGGATCGACGTCGGGGCTCTGGCGCAATCCGAGCGAATCGGAATCGAGGAAGCGGCGCGGGAGGCGCGCCACGACTTCCTCGATCGCGCCGCTCGCGAAGCCGCAGCGGAACGAGTCGCGTTGGGCCACACCGCCGACGACCAGGCCGAGACGATCCTGTTCCGTCTGGCTCGGGGCACGGGACTGGAGGGGTTGCGCGGCATGGACGCCATGTCGGGAAAGCTGATCCGACCCCTTCTTCACGTCACACGGGCCGACGTTCGCCGCTACGCGGAAGCGCAAGGGCTCTCCTGGCGCGAGGACCCCTCGAACGTGGATCTCCGGTTCTCGAGGAATCGGATCCGGCAGCACGTTCTTCCGGAGTTGCGGACCATCAACCCCGAGGCCGCGGGAGCGCTTCAGAGGACGGGGCGTCTCGCCGGCGAAGCGCTGGACGCGCTCGGATACCTCGTCTCCAGCCTCTGGCCCGCGCTCGGAGCGAGCGTGGAGCCCGGGCGGGTCGAGTGGTCGCGCGATGCCTTCACGCGGCTTCCGGAGTCGGTGCAGGCATTCGTCCTGCGAGAGGCGATCCGCCGCGCTCGCGGAACGCTGCGCGGGATTGCGCGCGCGCACATCGTGGCCGCGCGCCTTCTCATCGCGCAACCGGCGGCGACGGCCGCGCTCGATCTTCCGCAGGCCCGGGTGGCCGTTTCGGGGGATCGAGTGCTCCTCCGCGGCGAGGTCCCGGCCGCGGAGCCGGCCTCGTCTTGGTCGACGGCTCTGTCCCTCGGCCGCACGGTTCTGCCGGAGCTGCGCCTGACGATCGAGCTTTCCGTCGAGTCGCTCGCCCGCCGGGGCGAGGTTCCCGAGGCGGACGAGGGTACCGAGCTTGCGGACGCGGACCGCGTCGCGTTTCCTCTCACCCTGCGCACGCGCCAAGAGGGGGACCGGTTCGCGCCGCTCGGGATGGGGCACGACATTCGACTGAAGGACTTCTTCATCAACCAGCGGATCCCGCGCGCCGCGCGGGATCGCCTTCCCCTCTTGTGCGACCAGGAGAAGGTGATCTGGGTCGTGGGAGTCCGGCTCAGTGAGCGAGTGAAGGTGAATCGTTCGACCACGCGTGTGCTGCGCATGCGGGTCGCAAGGAGCGAGGGATGACCGTTCTGCTTTTTGTCGCCACCATCCTCATTCTTGTCGGAGTGCACGAGCTCGGGCACTTCCTCGTGGCCCGGGCGTCCGGCGTCTACGTCCGCGAGTTCGCCATTGGCGTCGGCCCCGTTCTCCTGTCGACGACGCGCCGGTCGACGAAGTACTCCTTGCGTCTGATCCCGATTGGAGGCTACGTCCTCATGGCCGGGGAGGACCGTCGCGAGGCGGGGGAAGAGGTCCCTGCGGACCAGATCCTCTACAACAAGCCGCCGTACATCCGCGCGCTCATCAGCCTGTCCGGGGCCGTGGGGAACATCCTCCTAGCGCTGGTCGTGACGCTGATCGCCGTCTGGGCCTCGACTTTTCCCATGCTCCAGGTAGCCCATGTGCTCCCCGGCTCGCCGGCGGCCGCCGTCCTCGAGCCCGGCGACCGCATTGTCGCGATCGACGGAAGAGCCATCTACACGACGAACCAGATCACCGCGGCGATCCGCCGAGCGGGCGACGAGCCGATCGAGCTCTCGATCCTGCGTGACGGAAACGCGGAACGAGTGACCGCAACGCCGCGGTACTCCGAAGACGACCAGCGGTACGAGATCGGCGCCTACTTCCTCGCGATCACTCCGACGAACGAGGTCGTGGGGCTCGAGGTCGGCTCTCCGCTCGACGTCGCGGGGGTCCGAGCTGGGGACCGAATCGTGGCGGTCAACGCCGAGCCCGTGGAGACGGAAGTTGGGTTGCTGGTCGCCCTCGACGAGGCCTTGGCATCTTCGGGTGCGGTCACGCTGCGCGTCGCGCGCGGAGACGAGCGTCTGTCGCTCCCCGTGGACTCGGACGGGAAGACGGCCGACGCGATCGTGGCCGGCTCTTCGTTTGCCGACCTCGGCGTCGACGTTCGCCGACCCGGGCTTGTGGCCGGTCTCTCGTTGGGGTTGCGGCAGTTCGCGTCGTACGTCACGGTCCTCGGGCAGACGATCCGCGGCATCATCAGCGGATCGATCCCCGCGCGTGACGCGATCCAGGGCCCTGTCGGCATCGCCAAGGTTGTGCGCCAAGGGTTCGACCTGGGACTCCTCTACTTCCTGCAGATCCTCGGGCTCCTCAGCCTGAACCTTGGACTGATCAACCTGATTCCGTTCCCCGCTCTCGACGGAAGTCGTGCCGCGTTTGCGCTCTACGAGTGGGTGCGAGGGAAACCCATTCCGGTGGAGCGAGAAGGCGTGATCCACGCGATCGGTTTTGCGATCTTGATCGGCCTGATGATCCTGATCACGTATCAGGACATCGTGCGGCTCTTTCGATGAGGGCGACGGCCCACGCGGCGATTCCTTCTCCTCGGCCGAGGGCGCCCATCCCCTCGCTCGTCGTCGCCTTCAGGTTGATCTGCGAGACCGCGACTCCGAGAACGTCGGCCAGCCGCTGCCGCATGGCGGGGACGTGCGGGGCGAGCTTGGGCCGCTCGGCAATGACGGTGACATCCACGTTCCCGGTTCGGTAGCCGGCGGCCTCGAGTCGAACGCGGACGTCGGCGAGGAGCTTGAGGCTGGACACCCCGCGGTAGGTGGGATCGGTGTCCGGATAGTGGACGCCGATATCGTCGAGGCCGGCGGCCCCAAGGAGGGCATCGCACACCGCGTGCGTGAGAACATCGGCGTCGGAGTGGCCGAGCAGTCCCTTTCCGTGGGGGATCGTCTCCCCCGCGAGGATGAGCGGTCGTCCCTCGACCAGCCGGTGGAAGTCGATGCCGATCCCGGTTCGGACGTCAGCCACAGGACTCCTCCTCGCGTTCCACCTGTCGGACGATGTCTGCCGCCAGCCCCGCCGTGAATCCCCGCCGCAGGAGATGATCGATGACCCGTCGTCGGCGTACCTCCGGCTCGATCGCCGCGAGCCGAGCCCATCGCGCCGCCGCGAGCTCCCGCGCGACCTCGGGCTCGCGGGACGGGGCGTACGAGGCGTCGAGCGCCGCCGCGATGTGCTCTCGAGGGACCGCTCTCTCCGCGAGTTCCTGTTCCACGGCACGTCGCGAGAGCGGATGGTGGAGCAGACGATCGTCGACCCAAAGCCGCGCGAACAGACCGTCGTCGATCCGCTTCTCCTCGATCGCCCGGCACACGGCGGCGTCCGCGTCCTCAGGAGAGAACCCCGCCTCGCGCAACCGATCCGACGCTTCCCTCTCCGTGAGAGGTCTACGCTGCAGGAGCTGCGAGAGCTTTGCCCACGCGTCACTCTTCGTCGGCGTCGTCCGCTCCCGTGGTGGGCAACGTGGCTCCGAGCGCTGCCTTCTCACGGATCGCCGCCTCGAGCCGATCCGCGAGTTCCGCGTCGTCCTCGAGGGCCTGGGCGCTGTTGCCGATCCCTTGCCCGAGACGCTCGCCGTCGAACGAGTACCACGATCCGCTGCGGGCGATCAGGCCGAGCGCTTCGCCGGTGTTGATGAGGTCGCGCGAGCGGACGATGCCCTTGCCGTAGATGACGTCGAAGGTGGCCTCTTTGAACGGGGGTGCCACCTTGTTCTTCACGACGCGGACGTTGACGTGGACGCCGATTCGCTCCGTGCCCTCTTCGATCTTCCCGGCGCCCCACATCTGAAGCCGCAGAGAGGCGTAGAACTTGAGGGCCCACCCTCCGGCCGTCGTCGTCGACGGACCGAAGCGGGAGGCGCTGATCATCGACCGCATCTGGTTGGTGAACACGACGATCGTCTTCGACTGCGAGATGGCCCCGGAGAGCTTGCGCATCGCCTGGCTCATCAGCCGCGCTTGGAGGCCGACCTGGGAATCCCCCATCTGGCCCTCGATCTCCGCCGTGGGGACCAGGGCCGCGACCGAGTCGATGACGATGATGTCGATGGCGCCGCTTCGCGTGAGCTGCTCGGTGATCTCGAGCGCCTGCTCGCCGGAGTTCGGCTGGGAGATGAGGATGTGGTCGAGATCCACGCCCAGCGCACGGCTGTACGTCGGGTCGAGCGCGTGCTCGGCATCGATGAACGCCGCCGTGCCGCCGCGCTTCTGCACCTCGGCGATCATGTGCAGGGCGAGCGTCGTCTTTCCGCTCGACTCCATGCCGAAGATCTCGATGATGCGTCCTCGCGGTATTCCCCCGACTCCGAGAGCGATGTCGAGCGCCAGCGAGCCCGAAGGCACGGTCTCGACCTGCATGACCTGCGCCCCGTCGCCGAGCCACATGATCGAGCCTTCACCGTACGCCTTCTTGATTTGCTTGAGCGTACTCTCCAGCACTTCGCGCTTCCCCATGGTCCCCCCCTGCGTGGAATCTTCCCCGTATTCTAGGACAACGACCGAGTCGCTTCAAAGCTTAGCCGATCGCTACGCCCTCGCACTTCGCTCCACCGCCTTCGCGGCCTGCATCTCCTGCACCGCGTGGGCGAACCGGTCCCCCGTCCCTGGCGCGACCCCGCGAAGGCGCAGCACACCCGCCGGCGTTCGCACGTCGAGGCCGCCGCGGCGGCGCTCGACGCGCAGGTCGGCGACGTCGAGTTCCCGGGCAACGTTCGGAGTCCGCCCGGATCGGCGCAGGAGGCGGAGCGCCAGGCCGGCGGCCAGTTTCTGCATCGCGGCTGCGGCGTACCCCGCGTCCCGCGGATCCACGTCGAAGAGGCGCGCGAGCGCGTCTCTCGCCTCCTGCCGCGTGTCCCGCGCTCGCTCGACGACGACGGTTCCCCTCTCGGTCAGAACCAGTGTGATGAGGTCCTGGGCGTCCGAGACGCGTACGCGTTCCGACAGCCAAACGACCTCGACGATCGTCTCGATTCCGATCCCGCGGAGCGACCGCTCTCCGAGGGGAACGAAGCGCATCCCCTGGGGGAGTGGCGTGCTGTCGTACACACGCCCCGTCGTGAGGATCTGACCGCCCTTCGCCAGGCTGGAGAGCCGCTGGGCCAGATTGACGGCGTGGCCGATGAAGTCGATGTCCGTCATCACCGGCGTCCCCGTGGAGATTCCAATCCCGATGTCGATCGGCTCCGAGGAAGGAACCGCGTTTTCCTCCCTCAGGGTCCTCTGGATGGACGTCGCGGCGAGGATGGCCGGGAGTGGAGCCTCGAACGCGGACATCACGCCGTCTCCGAGCGACTTCACGACGATCCCGTACTCGCTCACCCGCGTGCGGACGATGTCCTCATGACGTTGGGCGAGGCGGAACGCGGCCTGGTCGCCCTGCC
>JAQTVA010000104.1:0-4496 GCA_028707055.1 Candidatus Bipolaricaulis sp.
GCCGCGTGCTCGCGCGACGAGCCCTGTCCGTAGTTGTCGCCGCCGACGATGAACCCGCCGCCCTTCTCCGCGGCGCGCGCGGCGAAGGTCTTGTCCTCGTAGTGGAACGTGAACTTGGCGATCTCGGGGAGGTTCGACCGCAGGTGCTGGGTGAGCGGTCCAGCCGGGAGGATGGCGTCGGTCGAGATGCCGTCGCCGACTTTGAGCAGCGCCTCGCCCTTCAGCACGGGCGGCAGCGGCTTCTGATTGCCGAGCGGCGCGATGTTCGGCGCGCGGCGAATCTCCACCTTCGGACCCTCGGGCTCGAGGATGAGGTAGTCGTCGACGGTGAGCTTCTCCACTTTCACCTTGGGCGCGGGCAGCTCGCGCGGGTCGGCGATGGCGCCCTTGAGGGCGGACGCCGCGGCGACCTGCGGGCCGCACAGGGCGAGCTTGCCATCTTCATTCCCGCCGCGTCCCTTCCAGTTGCGGTTCACGGTGCGGAGCGACAGGTGGTTCGTGCCGGGGACGAAGCCGATGCCGATGCACGCGTTGCAGCCGGGCTCGATCATCCGCACGCCGGCCTTGGTCAGCTCGAGGAAGCTTCCATCTTCCATCAGCATCTCCCACGCCTGGCGCGACCCCGGCGAGACGATGACGTCGATGGCCGTCGAGACCTTCTTGCCCTTCAGCATCTCGGCGACGATCTTGATGTCCTGGTACGAGCCGTTGGTGCACGAGCCGATGAAGACTTGGTCGATCTTCGTCCCGGCGACCTTCTCGATGTCGAAGACGTTGTCGGGCATGCCCGGCATCGCAACGAGCGGCTTCACCGTCGCGAGGTCGATCTCGATCTCCTTGTCGTAGACGGCACCCTCGTCGGGCGCGAGCTCGCGCCAGTCCTTCTCGCGGCCCTGCATCTTCAGGAACTTCTTCGTGACGTCGTCGGAGGGGAAGATCGACGACGTCGCGCCGGACTCGGTCCCCATGTTGGTGATCGTCGCACGCTCCGGAATCGTCAGATCCTTCACGCCCGGGCCGACGAACTCGAGGAAGTAGCCGACGCCGCCCTTGACCGTGATCCGCCGCAGCACTTCGAGCGCGACGTCCTTCGCGCCGACGTTGGGCGAGAGCTTCCCGGTGAGGACGATCCGAAGCATCTTCGGCACCGTGAGGTAGAACGGGCCGCCGCCCATGCACACGGCGACGTCCATGCCGCCGGCGCCGATCGCCAGCATGCCGAGCCCGCCCGCCGTCGGGGTGTGGGAGTCCGAGCCGATCAGCGTCTTTCCCGGCATGCCGAACCGCTCGTAGTGGATCTGGTGGCAGACGCCGTTGCCGTTCTTCGAGAACTTGGCGCCGTAGTGCGAGGCGATCGTCTGCAGGAAAATGTGGTCGTCGGTCGACTCGCCCTTGAAGCCAAGCGACGTGTGGTCAGAGTATGACACCGCAAGCTCTGCGCGCACCTTGTCGATCCCGAGCGCCTCGAACTCGAGCCACGCCATCGTCCCCGTGGAGTCCTGGGTCAGACACTGATCCATCCGAATGCCGATCTCGGTTCCGCGCTTCAACTCCCCTTCGCGCAGGTGCTGCGCGAGGATCTTCTCGGTCATGGTTTGGGGCACGAATACCACCTCTTTCGTGACCGGGAGTATAGCGAGAGACGTTCGTCCCGCAAAGTGCGATTACTCACCGCACGATGTCCCAGATAATGGGACTAGCATTGCCTGTGGCGCTCCGTCGCGTGGTGATGAAGGTCCGTGGAGTCCGCTGCGGCAGGCAGACGGGTCCCTGGCCCGGTCCTACCTTCGCCCTGGTTGAAACGACTTGAGCTTCTTGACGTGGGCCGTCCACTCCTCGATGGCTGCCTTGAAGTCCGAGCTGATCTCCGGCATGAGCTGCGCGATCTGGGCCTTGGCGCGTTCTGCGTTCTGGATGTGCTGGATGCGTCCCGTGGGAGGGGCCGCGACCGCCTTCTTGATCGACGTTCGAGCCGTCTCCACCTCCTTCCCGAGCTTGCCCGTATTCTTCGCCAGCTTCGAGAACCAAGCTTCCATCGACTTCGCCATGTCGGCGTGTGCCGACAGCGCCAACTCGAGAGTGCGTACGTCCGTGATCTCCACTGCGCGCCTCCTCGCGGTGAGGGTACAGGGGTGCGCCGACGGGCCGCAAGCGCCTGTGCCGGGGCTCAGTCGCCTGGTGTGAAAAGACACCGTTGTTGGATCTCCAACACGGCGCCCGCCGCTGCGTTGATGCCGCTCCGAACTGCGCCCTCAATCGTCGACGGCCATCCTGTTGCCGTCCAGTCGCCGGCGAGGAAGACGCCCTCGAGCGCGGTCTTCGCCGTCGGTCGGAGCGCGTCGGATCCGGGCCCGGGGACGAACGTTGCGTGGCGATGCCGGAGGACCAGCGATCGAGCGATCCCTGCATCCCGAGCCGTCGGGAGAACCTCGCGCAGCGCGGCGGTCAGATCGCGAACGATCTCCCCGTCGGCGCGGCTGATCCACGCCTCCGCCGCGCTCTGCGACAGGACGAGGTGCCGGCCGCCCGCAGCCCCGCGCACTCGGTCGAGGGCGAAGACGGCCTGAACGAGCGAGTCGACGGCCATGACGAAGTCGTCGTCGAGGACCGGCCGATCGAACCAGAGGTGGACGTTGAAGATCGGCGCCCACGTCAGGCGCCGCGCCGTCTCCAGCGTCGACGCGAGCTCCGCCCGGCCGGCGGCGAGCACACTCAAGGGCTCGGGCGGGACCGCGACGATCACGACGTCGGCGTCCTTGCGACGGCCGTCGGAGAGCTCGACGCCGACAGCACGACTCCCGTCGAAGGCGATGCGTGAGACCGGGGCACCCACCTCGACCGCCCCGCCGCGTGCCTCGACGTAGCGGCGCGCGGCGTCGAAGACCTCGGCAAGCGGCCTCGCGAACAGACCCATGTCCGCCCCGTGTGGCACGAAGAACCCGTCGCGGAACACCTTTCGCGCCGCGGCGACGCCGACCTCCTCGGCCGACGCGTTGAGTGTCGCGACCGAGATCGGCTCCCACAACCGCCGCAGCGCCGGCTCGCTCTGACCCCGTCGCGCAAGCCAATCGGCGAACGTGTCGCCGTCTCCCCAGCCGAGCGCGAGCACGGCGCCGGCGCGCAGCGCCCGCAACCGCTCTACGAACGAAAGCGGGCGATACCGAAGGAGCGCCGGGGCGAGGTGGAGGATGCCCGGAAGCCGCGACGATCGCAGGGAGCTGCGCTCGCCGGCACAGAGGATCGGAATCGACAAGGAGTCCTGAAACCGGACGGCCGATCGAGCGCCGATCCGCGTGAGGAAGTCCGTCGCCGCGGTGCAGCAGCGCATGAGGACGTGGTGGCCGTAGTCGATGTCCTCGCCGCTCTCGCGTTCGCGGAACGACGCGGCGCGGCCGCCCAGTCGCGGCGAGCGTTCGAAGACGGCCACATCGGCTCCGCCCTCGGCCAGCCGACAAGCCGCCGCCATCCCGGCGAACCCGGCGCCGACGACCACCACGCGGGGCACGTCAGAACCGCCTCAGGAACGCAGTCGCCAGCAGGCCGAGCTTCTCGCGCGTCGGAAGCGAGACCCGCCCGGCAAAGACGTCGAAGCCGGAGTCCTCGATCCTGGTCAGGATGCGGCCGTAGATCTCCGCGAGGAGCCAGAGACACGGCCGTCCGCTGCGGGGAACGAGCGGCAGGAGCGTGAGGCCGTCGTCGAGCAGGGCTCGGGAGCGTTCGGCGTGGGCCCGGAGGAGCGCGTGCAGCTCGGGCGTCGTCGCGCGGCGGCGGAAGCCCGTCTCATCCACCCCGTGGTGCGCGAACGCCTCGCGCGGGAGGTAGATGCGGCCGCGGTCGAGGTCCTCGGCCACGTCGCGGAGCACGTTGACGAACTGCATGCCCAAGCCGAGAGAAGCGGCCTTCTCGCGCATCGCGTCCGTCGGCGGCACGCCGTCCGTCAGGATCGGCAGCGTCGCGAGGCCGACGGCGGACGCAACGCAGTAGGCGTAGGCTTCGAGATCGTCCTCCGTTTCGAGCCACTCGAGATCGAGATCCATCTCCACCCCGTCGAGCACCCGAGCGAGGTCGTCGGGATCGACGCCGTAGCGGGCGATGACGTCGGCAAGGGCGAGGTCGCGGTTCGTCTCGGGGTGGCCGCCTGCGGCCGCCGCCAACCTCCGACGCAGCGCCGCAATCCCGGCGCGCCTCGGATCGACAGAACCGGTCACCGATGGGAGAAACGCCGCTTCACCGCGCTTCTTCCTAAGCGAACCCGCAGGGTCCGCGACGCCATCCGAGAGAACCGCGGCGGCAGCGCGGTTCTCAGTAAGCGAATGCCGCACGTCGAATGGGGCGCCATTCGCGACGCTGTCCGCGGCATCATCCAGCTCTCTGCAAAACGCGTACAGCGCGTACACGGCCCGCCGCTGCGCGCGAGGGAGCGAGAGGAAGGCGACGTAGAAGTTCCGCGCCTCCCGGCGGGTGATCTGCGCGCATTCGGCGTACGCCGCGTTCAG
>JAQTVA010000104.1:4596-5841 GCA_028707055.1 Candidatus Bipolaricaulis sp.
CGGCCCAGTCTTCGTCGCCGAGGTTGTCCACGGTGCGGCAGAAGGCGTAGACGGCCGCGAGGGGCTCGCGCATCGCCCGCGGCGCGAGCCACGAGATCACGCTGAAGTTCTCGCCCTCGGCGCGCGTGAGGGCGAAGCACAGGTCGCGGGCCTCCTCGAACGTCGCCGCGCGAGCCCGCGGGTCGACCAGCGCGCGAGACGCCCGGGACCCAGACTCCAGATAGGAAGTCAAATGCCCTGGACCTGGATGATGACTTCGCGCTCGCGCGGGCGATCGAGCTCGACCAGGAAGACGCTCTGCCACCGGCCCAGCGCGAGGCGCCCTTCGATGACGGGAATCGTCTCGCTCGCCGCAAGCAAGAGGTGCTGGCAGTGCGAGTGTCCGTTCGGGCACTCGTCGTCGGTCATGTTGGCCGTACGGATCACGAAGTCGTTGTGACGGTACTCGCCCTCGCGCGGCGCAGCCGACTCCAGGAAGCGGGCCATGTCCCGCAGAAGGAGCGGCTCGTTCTCGTTGATCTTGACCGCCGCCGTCGTGTGCCGCGAGAACACCGTCACGGTTCCGTCCTGAATCCCCGAGCCCTCGACCGCGGCGGCGACCTCGTCCGTAATGTCGATGAACTCGGGCGCCGTCCGCGCGATTCGTTGGATCGCCACGCGGTGCATCCTCATCGTCACGCCGTCTTCGATCGTCGTTCGCATCTCCTCACCCCTCTTCGCGTCCATTCCTAGAGACTCCCCCCGGCGCGGTCGCGCAGCCGTCGGACGACATCCTCGATGACGTCGTCCGGCGTCGACGCCCCCGCCGTCACACCGAAACGCTTCCCGGCAGCCAGCCACGTATCGTCGATCTCGCCCGCGGACTCGATGTGGTGGGTCGGAACCCCCGTCGCTCGGCACGTCTCGGCGAGCTTCCGCGTGTTCGCCGAGCTGCGGCTTCCCACGACGAGGAGCGCGTCCACGTCCGCGGCCAGCTCGGCGGCCGCCTGGTATCGTCGCCCAGTCTCCGGACACGTCGTGTCCACGATGCGCATCTCGGGCACCCGCCCGGTGTACTGCTTCACGAGTTCCTGAACGAACTCGGCGAACATCGCCGGGCTCTTCGTCGTCTGCGAGATCACGGCGATTCCCTTGTCCCCCGTCGGGATCGCGACGTCGGGCGACTGCGTCGCAATGCCTCGTCCCCGCGTCCACGACAGGATGCCCCGCACCTCCGGGTGCTCGGCCTCGCCGTAGAGGACGACG
>JAQTVA010000105.1 GCA_028707055.1 Candidatus Bipolaricaulis sp.
AGGACATCGACCTCGCGCTGACTCCCGGCTTCTCTACCGCCCCGCCGTGGGCGATGGAGCTCGGATTCGGTGCGGGGATGGGGCTCAGCAACATCCAGGCGAATGCCGATGGGTTCGAGATCCACTCTCACATCGGATTGGGAACGCGCATCCTGTGTCGGATCCAGAGGAGGCGACATGACGCTTCGGGACATCGTCCAACGACTCGCCCTTGAGGTCGTCGTCGACGGCGGCGGACTGGATCGGGAGGTCTCCGGAGGGTTCAGCGGGGACCTTCTCTCGAACGTCCTCGCGGCAGCGCGGCCGGGGAATCTGTGGATCACCATCCAGCGGCACGTGAACGTTGTGGGCGTGGCCCAGGTCGCGGGCCTGTCGGGAGTCCTGCTCGCCGGGGGCGAGGCGCCCGCGCCCGCGGTCGTCGCCAAGGCCGAGGAGATGGGGATCCCAATACTCCTCGCGCCGGATGCGGCGTTTGAGTTGGCGGGTCGCCTTCACCGAGTCCTGCTTCCTGAAGAGACGTGAGAACCCTCGTTGCCGACCTGCACATCCACACGTGCCTATCGCCGTGCGCGAGCCTTCGGATGTCGCCACGTGCGATCGTAGCTGCTGCGCGGGCATGCGGACTGGATCTCATTGCGGTCACGGATCACAACACCGCCGGGATGGTGGAGGAGGTGGCGCGGGCGGGCCGTGCTGCGGGACTCCGCATCCTCCCGGGAATGGAACTCGAGACGCGGGAGGAGGTCCACCTCCTCGCGTACTTCGACGATGCCGCGACATGCCGTGACTTCGCCGCGGAGATCTATGCGCTCCTCCCGGATCGGCCCAACGACCCGCGGTCCTTCGGGGATCAGGTGGTTGTCGACGCGGACGAGACGATCGTCTATGTGGAGCCGAAGCTTCTTCTGAGCGCGCTCCGGCTCTCGCTCGAGGAAGCGGCGGCGCGGATCGCGGCCCTCGGCGGGCTGGCGGTGCCGGCTCACGTGGACCGCTCCCCGTACGGCCTGGTGACGCAGCTTGGATTCGTCCCGAAGGGTCTGCGCTTTCCGCTGGTCGAAGTGGACGGGGCCTCCCGGCCGGCCGAGTGCGGCCCCGGCGCCGTGCTGTGGAGTTCCGACGCGCACACGCCCGAGGAGATCGGCTCCCGAGTCACGGCGTTCCGGATGAACGGCGCCACGATCGACGAGATCCGACGAGCCGCGCTCGGACTCGACGGCCGTTCGGCCGCTGTGCGGCGTCGACCGCGCCGCGAAGGAGAAGCGGGTTGATACAGTTCCTGGACATGCACCTTCTCGACCTGTTCCAGAATGCGCTCGCTTCGGGAGCCTCTGAGATCCAGGTGTCGATCGACGAGGGGGCGGACGGGTATCTCCGGCTCTCCGTGGTCGACGACGGAGCGGGCATGGACGCGGAGACGCTCGCGGCCGTCGACCGAGGATTCTTCTCCTCAAAGAGCGAAAAGCGCGTCGGTTTGGGACTCCCGCTCCTGCGGGGGGTCGCCGAGCACTGCGATGGGTCGTTTCGCGTCGAGAGCACGCCGGGGAACGGTACGACGGTGTCGGCGACGCTGCGGTGCGGACACATCGACCTTCCGCCGTTCGACGATCTGAGTGAGACGTTTCTGGCGATGCTCGTGGCCAGCCAGGGGACGAGAGTCAGGATCCACTGTCGTCTTGGTGCGACCTGCGCCGATGTGGACACCGGGCAGATGGCCGAGGCGCTCGGGGAGGTTCCTCTCACCCACCCCGACGTGATCGGATTCCTCAGAGCCTACTTGGCCGAACGGCTGGCGCCGACATCGGACTCGCCCGGGCGGGTGTCCCAGGTTGTGGGATGTGGGATGAGGGATGAGGAAGCGCCTCGAACCCGGTACCATAGCGGCCCGGGACCCGGCGGATCGAACGCCGCCGACCGACCCGTCGAGATCTCGGTCGCCGCGCCCGGTGGAGGAAGAGGAATGGGAATGCGCAACGGAGGAAGGGTGACGGGACGGATGGACGTGATATCGGGCAATGCGGAGCAGCGCAAGCAGCTCGAGAGGATCCTCGCGGAACACAAGGGGCTGCCGGGACCGCTGATTCAGGTTCTCCACAAGGCGCAGGGGGTGTACGGCTACCTCCCCTCGGACGTGCTCTGCCACGTGTCGGACGAGCTCGTCATCCCGCGGAGCGAGGTCTACGGCGTCGCCACGTTCTACAACTTCTTCCGGCTGGATCCTGTGGGAGAGCACACGGTGACGGTCTGCCTCGGGACGGCCTGCTACGTCAAGGGAGGAGCCAAGATCCTGGAGAGGCTCAAGAAGGAGCTGCGCACTGAGGAAGGACGGACGACCAGCGACGGCCTGTTCACCCTCGACACGGCCCGTTGCTTCGGTGCCTGCGGCCTGGCTCCGGTCATGACGGTGGATGAAGAGGTCTACGGCCGGCTCAGCCCGACGAAGGCGCTCGCGATTCTCGAGCGATATCGGTCCGCGGCGCGAGAGCGGAAGGACCGTGGGCCGGCAAGTGAGGGGAAGCGCGACGAGGAGCGCGGGAGGACGACGCGATGAAGCTTGAAGAACTGCAGAAGATTCGCGAGCGGGCACAGGCGGAGATGCGGCTCCGTGGAGGCGCGGCGAGGGTCAAGATCGTCGTGGGAATGGGGACGTCGGGCATCGCTGCGGGAGCGCGCGACGTGATGACCGCGTTTCTCGACGAGATCCAGAAGCGGCGCCTGACCGATGTGATCGTGACGCAATCCGGCGAGAAGGGGTTCGCGTCTCAGGAACCGGTCGTGGAGGTCATCGAGCGGGATCGGCCGAAAGTGGTCTACGGATCGGTCGACCGGGACGGAGCGCGGAAGATCGTCGCCGAGCACGTCGTGAACGGGGCGATCGTCGAAGCGCTCGTCCTGTCTGTGAGTGACGAGCCGAAGGAGTAGGTGTGCCGAGTCGTCTTGAGGTTCTGGTCTGCGCGGGAGGGGCCTGCGCCTCCTCGCACAGCAAAGAGGTGCGAGAGGAGCTTGGGCGGCAGATCGATGCGCACGGTCTTGGCGACGAGGTACGCATCATCGAGACCGGATGCATGGGCCCGTGCGAACACGGCCCGCTTGTTCTCGTGTACCCCGAGGGCGTTCTCTACAAGGGCGTGACCGTCGGTGACGCTGCCGAGATCGCGTCGGAGCACTTCCTCAAGGGGCGCGTCGTCTCGCGACTCCTCTTCCGTTCGGAGGAAGCCGATCGGATCATTCGTGAGAAGCGGTCGGTTCCGTTCTTCGCAAAGCAGATGAAGATCGTCCTCGCGAACTGCGGCGCCATCGACCCGGAGTCGATCGAGGAGTACATCGGGGTCGGCGGCTACGAGGGCCTGGGCAAGGCGCTCACGTCGATGAGCCCCGAGGACGTTGTGGCGGAGATCAAGGCCTCGGGGTTGCGGGGCCGCGGGGGGGCGGGGTTCTCGACGGGGATGAAGTGGCAGTTCGTCCGTGACGCCAAGGGCCCGGAGAAGGTCGTCATCTGCAACGCCGACGAGGGGGACCCCGGCGCGTTCATGGACCGCGCGGTCCTCGAGGGCGATCCGCACACGATCGTTGAAGGGATGACGATCGCCGCGTACGCCGTCGGAGCGCAGCGAGGGTATGTCTATGTGCGTGCGGAGTACCCCCTGGCGATCCGGCGGTTCGACATGGCACTCCAGGCCGCTCGGGCGATGGGGTTATTGGGCGAGAACATCCTGGGATCGGGTTTCTCGTTCGACATCGAGGAGCGGGTGGGCGCGGGGGCGTTCGTGTGTGGCGAGGAGACGGCGCTGATCGCGTCGCTCGAAGGACGTCGCGGCGTTCCGAGGATGCGGCCTCCGTACCCGGCCTCGTCCGGGCTGTGGAAGAAGCCGACGCTGTTGAACAACGTCGAGACCTACGCCAACGTCCGGCACATCGTCTCCCGGGGATCCGCCTGGTTCGCTGGAATCGGGACGGGGGAGAGCAAGGGAACCAAGGTCTTCGCGTTGTCCGGCAACGTCCGCAATACGGGGCTCGTCGAGGTTCCGATGGGAACGACGCTTGGCGAGCTCGTGTTCGACATCGGCGGAGGCGTGCCGAACGGCAAGAGGCTCAAGGCCGTTCAGACGGGAGGTCCGTCCGGCGGTTGCATCCCGGTCGAGTACCTGAACACGCCGATCTCGTATGAGTCGCTGAAGAAGCTCGGCGCGATCGTCGGCTCGGGCGGACTCATCGTCCTCGACGAGGACACGTGCATGGTCAACCTCGCGCGGTACTTCGTCGAGTTCACGTCGTCGGAGTCCTGCGGCCAGTGCACGCCGTGCCGCATCGGTCTGCGGCGCATGCTCGACATCCTCACGCGGATCACGATGGGCGAAGGCACGATGGAGGATCTCGACCTGCTCGAGAGCCTTGCGGTGTCGGTCGGTCGAACGTCGCTGTGCGGTCTTGGACAGACGGCGCCGAACCCGATTCTGAGC
Source organism: Candidatus Bipolaricaulis sp. (assembly GCA_028707055.1). GTDB lineage: Bacteria > Bipolaricaulota > Bipolaricaulia > UBA7950 > UBA9294 > JAPLGD01. The sequence goes on from JAQTVA010000105.1 coordinate 4,458, forward strand.
ACGCTCAAGTACTTCCGAGACGAGTACATCGCCCACATCCGCTACAAGACCTGTCCGGCGGCGGTGTGCGCGGCGCTGTTCGTCGCTCCGTGCGAAGCGAGCTGCCCGGCGAACGTCGACGTCCCTGCCTACGTCGGCCACATCGCGAACGGCGATTTCGACCGGGCGTTCCGCGTCCACATGGAGCACAACCCGCTGCCCGGGATCTGCGGCCGCGTGTGCTTCGCCTTCTGCGAGACGAAGTGCCAGCGAGCGCAGGTCGACGAGGCGGTGGCCATCCGCGATCTGAAGCGGTCCATGGCCGACTACGCGATGGAACACGAGATGTCGGTCGAACCGCCGGCAACGGTGAAGCGCCGCAAAGTGTCCGTCATCGGCTCCGGCCCCGCCGGACTGTCCTGTGCCTACTTCCTCACGCGCCTGGGGTACGCGCCGGTGATCCACGAGGCACTCCCGGTCGCCGGGGGGACGATGGTGACGGGGATTCCCGAGTACCGTCTGCCGCGCGACATCCTGCGAGCCGACATCGAGCGGATCGAGAGAGCGGGAGTTGGGATCCGCCTTCTGAGTCCGGTCGCCGACGTCGAGGAGTTGTTCGACTCCGGCGCGGACGCGGTGTTCGTGGCCACGGGAGCGATGGAAGGACAGACGCTGCGATTGGGAGCTCGATCCCTCGACGGGGTCTATGTCGGCGTGGACTTCCTGAAGGCCGTGAATCTCGAGGATCGACGCAAAGTCCGCGATCCCGTGATCGTCGTTGGGGGCGGCAACTCGGCCATCGACTCGGCGCGGACCGCGCGGCGACTGGGTGCCGAATCGGTGACGATCGTCTACCGCCGCGCCAAGGCGGACATGCCGGCGTCTCGCGAGGAGATCGCCGAAGCCGTTGAGGAAGGGATCCAGATCCTGGACATGACCGCGCCGATCGAGCTCGTCGGAACGAAGCGGGTCGAGGGGCTGCGCTGCGGGAAGATGGTGCCGGGGGAGTTCGACAACTCCGGCCGGCGGCGCCCGGTGGCGCAACAGGGCTCCGACTTCGTGCTAAAGGCGTCGACTGTGCTCATTGCCGTGGGACAGGAGGCGAACCTCGACCTCCTCGCGAAGGCGGGGTTGGAGGCGACGGCCGAGAAGAGCGTGCCCGTCGATCCGGTGTCGATGATGACGCGGCGCCCGGGACTGTTCGCGGGCGGAGACGTCACAACCGGGCCTTCAACGGTCGTGGAAGCGATCGCCGCCGGCCGCCGCGCGGCGGTCGCCATGGATCGCTACCTCGGTGGAGATGGGATTCTCGTTCGCGAGGCTCGGTCAGAAGTCCGGTCGAGTTACGATGAGAGCTTCTACGCCAAGGAGACGGCGCGGG
>JAQTVA010000106.1 GCA_028707055.1 Candidatus Bipolaricaulis sp.
CCGGCGAGGTCTTGGATCGACGTGAAGCCCTTCGAGCGGAGCGCGTAGATCGAGCAATAGTAGTACACGTACCCGTTCCGGACGGCGCCCATGGTGCACAAGATCCCGCCGTTCGTCGCGGCGTAGATCTGGCAGTACTGCGAGCTCGTCGGGATGCCGAACACGTCGCCCTCCGCCGTGCGGAACGCCTCGGCCAGCGCCGCGTAGTCCGCAGCGACGACGGGAACCACGTAGAGACCCGTTTCTTGGAAGATGTAGTCCGCGATCTTCTCCCCGGACGGCCCGATCACGGTCGTGTCGGTCGACGGCGGGAGCAGCATGTAGATCGGCTTCTCCTTCGTCCCGACCTGCGCGACGCCGACAATGCTGACCGCCAACACAGCGACCAGCGCCAGAACCAACAGCCTACGCATGGTGCACCTCCTGTAGTGCCGCAGACCTCCGGGCCGCGCCGCAGAGCCACCTCCGCGGCGCCCCCGATGTGAGCCTCTCTTCTCGATCATAGATTCCAACAGCGGTAGAGTCAAAAAGCCCCGCTACTCTCGCTTGTACGGCTCTCCCAAGGCCTTCGGGAACCGGACGCGACCGATGGCTCCCGAGACCACGAGCAACGTCACGATGTAGGGCAACATCGACACGAACTGGAACGGAATCGGTTTGGACGGCAGCGTCTTGACCCACTCGGCGAGCCCCTGGAAGAACCCGAAGATGAATCCCCCCAGCAGGGCGAGAAGCGGATTCAAACCACTGAAGACCACGGTGGCGAGGGCGATGAACCCCCGCCCGGCCGAGAGGTCCTTCGTGACGGACCCGATCCACGCGATGCTCATGTAGGCGCCGGCGATCCCCGCCAGCATACCGCCGAACGTCGCGGCGAGAAGTCGCATCCTATTGACGTTGACTCCGGCGACGTCGGCAGCCTCGGGCATCTCCCCCGCCGCCTTGAGCATCAGCCCGGCGCGCGTGCGCCTCATGAACCAGTGGATGAGGAACGGCAGGACGAGAGCGACGACGATGATCGGGCTCATCGCGCCCATGCCCGTCCTCCACTTGGCCAGCTGCGCCGCCTGCGGCACGGCGTAGAACCCGGGCGCGCCGAGCTGGATCAACCCGAAGGCGACGAACCCCATCGCAAAGAGGTTGATGCCGATTCCGGTGACCATCTGCGTTCCCTTCCAGTACGTGTTGATCACCGCAAAGAGGAAGCCGATGGCCGCTCCCACTCCCGCGCCGATGAGGAAGCCCATCCAGGGGCCTCCGATCTTGGCGCCCACGGCCCCGGCGAACGCGCTGATGAGGAGGATTCCCTCGAGTCCGATGTTGAACAGGCCCGCCGTCTCGCCCACGATCTCGCCGACCGCCGTCAGCGTGATCGGGACCATGGCGTGAAGCGCGATGCGCAGGAGACCGAGCAGGTCGCTCCAGTTCATGTCGATCCCTCCTCGGACGAAGCCCCCTTCTTGCGGAGGAGACGCATCAGGCTCTGCCCCTGCTTTCGAATCGCCGGGAAGAGGCGGATCAGTTCGGGCACCGACATCGCGAGGACGATCGCGCCCATAACGATGCGAACCATCTCCAGTGGGACGGGGTTCGATCCGTAGAACTGCATCACGCGCCCTCCCGCGTTGAGTCCGCCGAACAGAACAGCGGCCGCGATGATGCCGATCGGGTGGTTACGGCCGACCATGGCCACCGCCATGCCGTCGAAGCCGATGTTGGTCAAGTTCGGAAACGCGCCGCCGCCAAACGCAGCGTAGCTCGGCGGCATCCCCATCACGATCGCTGCCCCGGCGAGGCCTGCGGCCGCGCCGCCGAGGAGGAAGCTCACGATCATCGTGCGCTTGTTGCGAATCCCTCCGTACCGTGCCGCGGTCGGGTTGAGCCCCGCCGCCCGGACCTCATACCCCATCGTCGTGTGCCAGAGGATGAAGTACAGGACGAGGGCGACAAAGAGAGACAAGAAGAACGCATAGGAGAAATCCGTGCCGCGTACGAGGATCGGGAACCGCGCCGTCACGGGAACCGTGAGCGTCTTCTCGGCGCGCTGCGGGTCCACGATCACATAGATGGCAAGGTACAGGGCGAGCCACCGTCCGATCCAGTTGAACATGATCGTCGAGATGACCTCAGATACGCCGCGGGTAATCTTGAGAAGGGCGGGGACGATGCTCCATGCCGCGCCGGCAGCGGCCGCGAAGACGAGACCGATCAGCAGGTGGATCCCCGAAGGCATCGCGAAGTAGGTCACGCAGATCGCAGCCATGGCGCCCACGAGCATCTGCCCTTCCGCGCCGATGTTGAACATCCCGGCGCGGACGCAGACCGAGAAGGTCAGTGCCGTCAGGATGAGCGGCGTCGCGCGCGAAAGAGTGCTCGCCCACTCGTACGAGCCGCCGTAGGCGCCCTGGAGGAGGGCCCAGTAGGCCTTCCACGGATCGAAGCCCCAGATGTACATGAGCAGAGCGCCGATGAGGAGACCGATGACGGCCGCGAGCAGAGACTCGAGGGCCGGGTGCAGTCCGGTCAGGGTGCGGCGGGCTCCCCGAAGCAGGCGGGAATTCCCGAATGGGTTCAAGCTCATGCGACCTCCTTGCAGGCCACGCCGCCCATGAGCATCCCAATCTGCTCGCGGCTCAACTCGCCGGGGCAGCTTTCGCCCATGAACCGTCCCTCGTACATGATCGCCAGGCGGTCGGCGAGGGCGAGGACCTCGTCCAGATCCGCGGACACGAGCAGGATCGCTCGCCCGTTGTCGCGCATCTCGATCAGAAGGTCGCGGATGTACTTCGCCGCGCCGATATCGAGACCGCGCGTCGGTTGGGAGGCGACCACGATGGCCGGGTTCTTCGCCAGTTCACGGCCGACGATCAGCTTCTGTTGGTTTCCTCCCGACAGGCTCTTTGCCGGCGCGTTGGGCCCCGTAGCTTGGATGTCGAACCGCTCCATCAGCTGCCGGACGTGCTGATTCACCCGACCCCGGCGCACAAAGCCGAACGGCCCCCTGAACTCCTCCCACTGGTGGACGCCGAGGATCGCATTCTCGGCGAGGGTAAACGGCAGGACGAGGCCGAGGCGCCAGCGATCCTCCGGAACGTGGGCCACCCCCAGGCGATAGATCTGCCGTGGGTCTTTCCCGAGGATGTTGGTGTCCCGAATCGTCGCGGTGCCCGATATCGGGACGCGGAGGCCCGTGAGGCACTCGACGAGCTCGCTCTGGCCGTTCCCCTCGACGCCGGCGATTCCGAGGATCTCTCCTCCATGGACATCGAACGACACGCCGTCGACGGCGATCTCACCGGTGTTGCCGCGGGCGACGAGGTCGGCGACGTGGAGGATCCCCTCGCCGAGGGGCACCTTCTTCCGTCCTGCGGAGAGGGTCTTCGGCACTTGCTCGGCGCTCAGTTCGACCGCCGTCGGTTCGGTCGCGATCGTCTTGCCGACCATCAGCTGCGCCAAGCGTTCCGTGGTCGCCTCGGCCGTTCGGACGTCGCCGACCATCGCGCCGCGGCGCAGAACCACGATCCGATCGGTGACGGATTGGACCTCCTTCAGCTTGTGGGTGATGAGGATGATCGACGTGCCTCTGTCGCGGAGCCGACGGAGCAGGACGAACAGCTCATCGACCTCCAGCGGCGTCAGCACGGACGTCGGCTCGTCGAGGATCAGGAGCTTCACGTCACGCGACAGGACCTTCAGGATCTCGACGCGCTGCTGCTCTCCGACGGCGAGTTTCTCGACGGGGACATCGAGTGGGACGCGGAGCCCACTCTCTTCCATGAGGGCTTCGAGCCGCTCGCGGGTCTCCGCAAGTCGAATGCGCGAAAACGGCTTCTCGTGGCTGAGAGCCACGTTTTCCGCCGCCGTGAACGTTCCGACGAGGGCAAAGTGCTGGTGGACCATCCCAATCCCGAAGTCGAGCGCCTCGCGAGGACTGGCAAACCGTACCGGGCCCTTCGGGGACACCACCCGACCTCGCGTGGGGGGCAGAAGGCCGGAGAGAATCTTCGTCAGGGTCGTCTTTCCGGCGCCGTTCTCTCCGAGCAGCCCGACGATCTCGTGCGTGTGGATCTCGAGCGTGGCTTCTTCCAGCGCGACGGTTCCATCGGAGTAGACCTTGGTGATCCCCTCGGCGCGAAGAAGGTAGCCGTCCGCGTCTCGCCCTGACCCGGGAGCCGCACTCTTTTTCATGGGATCTCCATTTCGAGACAAAGGGGAGAGAGGAAGCGGGTTCCTCTCTCCCCGAAGCGTTTCAAGTGCGGTTCACGCCTACGGTGCGCCCAGCGTATACTGCGCCCGGACCGCAGCGATCTCGTCGCCCGTGTTGGCCGTTGGGACGACGACCGAGCCGTCGAGGATCGCGGCCTCCAGTGTGTCGATGGCATTCCAGATCCAGCCGGGGACGGTGCTTCGGTTCTGCGCCCAGTTCCCGATAATCGTGTAGAAGTCATCGGCCTTCACCGAGCCGCCGCCGATACCGAACTGGATGAAGTCGGCCAGGTCTCCCACCTTGCTGATCGCCACGCCGCCTTCCGCAAGACCGAGGCTGGTGACGCCGGCCTTGAACGTGCCCTTCACGGCGGCTTCAACGGCCATGTAGCAGGCGGTGTCGACACGCTTCATTCCGCTCGCGATGCCGTGGAACCCGTTGCCGATGAAGTCCTGGTTCGCGTCGACTCCATAGAAGTACGGAGGCCCGAACGGCTTGCCGGAGTTCGTGTGGACTTCGGCCACGGCCTGGTGGTCGCCCACGCCGAGCGGGCCGGCGACGTTGTAGATGCCGACGGCGCCCTGCGCCAACATGGCTTCCGAAGCAGCCTTACCGAGCGCTACGTCGCTGAACGTGCCGGTGTAGGTGTACAGCAGGCTGACGTTCTTCGTTGTCTTCGTCTCGGCGGCGAACGCCTTCAGACCCCAGTCCATCCCGAAGCGGAAACCGGCCTCGAAGTGCCACAGGACCGGGATCTCGATGCCGAGGACCACGCCGGCGGCGGAGTAGCCGTGATAGGCCGCGCTCATCGCCGCCAGCGCGCCGACCAGGGCCGACATCTCGTTCTCGCGGAACACGAAGTTCATGATGTTCGGTCCCGTGATGTAATCGACGTCGATGATCGCGAACTTCTGGTTCGGGAACTCCGACGCCGCGGCGGCGAGGGCGTCGCCGAGCAGGAAGCCGACGCAGATGATCAATTCATAGTCTCCGGTTCGGGCCAGGTTACGCAGGTTGGGCAGGTAGTCGGCGCCCGTGGCGTTCTGCACCTCAACCATCTCGAGGCCGAAGTCCCTTGCCGCTTCGTCCGTCCCCTTGAACCCCATGTCGTTGAACGACAAGTCGCCGCGCCCACCGACGTCAAGAACGACGGCGACTTTTCCCGCCGCCATGCCGAGCAGGGACACGCCCAGAATCAGCATGAGGGTTACCGCGAGCAGCCTTTTCAACGCGACCTCCTTGAGTTGTCCGAATTCCACCGGGGTTTCCGGTGCCCGCACGTTCTGATGCCATTCTAGCGTGGATCGCAGCTGGTGACAAACATCACATAAGGTCTTGCGACGTCGTGAAAGCTTATTCTGAACGGGGTGTCCGGGCGATCCGCCAGACTGTCAATCAGCCAGACAGGTTGGCGGGACACGAGTGGGGAAGCGCCTTCAAGAAGCGATGTCTCGCCCCAAGCCGACGCGCGCGGAACGCGACTTGCCCGCCACGGCAGGCGAGTGCACGATCTCCTGACCTCGGGGTCTCGCTGTGCGTATCACGCCGAAC
>JAQTVA010000107.1 GCA_028707055.1 Candidatus Bipolaricaulis sp.
GGCAGCGAGACCGTGTCGTGAAGCTCGGCGAACGCCCGCCCGTTCACTTGGGCCGAGAGGCCGCCCTCGTACTCCACGACCGCGTAGATCGTTCCGAGCGGATGGACCTCACCGCGCCGCGCCTCCCAACGAACGTCGCGGACGCGCCCGGTTCCCCAGCGCGCGTCGCGCGGCTCGAGGACGGCGCCGCACAGCTCGCGCCACCGGCCGATGTCGCTCCCGGCGTACGCCACGAACCACGTCGACGGAATCGCCTCGTTCACTCTCTCCCTCCCAGGCAGGGACGTTAGCGGAAGGCGCGCCCTTCGTCCAAGGCTTGCGCGCCGAGACGCCGATCTCGTACCGTCATCACCAGCGCCCACCGCACGGCGTCCGTTCGCGGCACGTGCGCGTTTGCGCCACGGCCAGCCGTGCGCGCTTGCCGCAGCGCCCGCAGTCTACGTTTGCGCCACGTGACGTGCAGACCAGGGAGGGTCTCATGACCGATCGCACCGTTCGGTTCACCGTCGTCGCCGTGATCGTCGGCCTTCTCGCGGCTCTTCTGATCCTTGTCCTCACCATCGGCCGCAACGGGATCCGCATCGAGACCGTCGGCGAGGTGCGCATCGTCGGCATGCCCTCCGAGATCGCGCTTCGCATGGCCGATCCCGTGAACCTCACGATGCCCGAAGGCACGACGCTGCTGAGCGAGGCGGGGATTCCGGTGTCTGTCACTGCCTTCCCCTGCCCGACGTGCGGCGGCCCCCTCGTCCCGACGCGATTCAACCTGTTCACCGGCGCGATCGAGTGGACGTGCCCGGTGTGCGACGCGGCGCAGACTCCGTGACACGGAGTGCGGCGTGCGATGGTGCGCGGCAACTCCCGCCGCACGCCAAGCCCACCGCAGAGAGCGTCGCAGAGACGCCGACCACCGGGATCGTGAGGCTCCTCTCGCAGAACGATCCTTGAGCGCGGTGGAACCAGGGCACTCTGCAGTGTTCTCAACCTCTGCGTTCTCCGCACGCTCTGCGGTAGATGCTCCTACCCCGCGATCGGACGCCCCGCGCGCCACACGGCCTCGAAGTACCGCTCGAAGGCCTGGGCGACGTCGGGCATGAACAAGAGGGCGACGTTCGCCTCGACATTCCGCTCGACGGAGTAGTAGTTCCAGTTCGTCGACCCGAGGAGCACGCTCTCTCCGTCGATCACCACGAGCTTGGCGTGCGTCGTCACCTCCGGCTCGTCGAACCGGACGTCGACGCCGTTCTGGTAGAGGTAGATGGCGCTCGTCAGGTTCGCCTCCGCGGAGTCCTCGTAGAAGCGGCAGTCGTCGATCACCACCCGCACGTCCAGACCGCGGGCCGCGGCGGCGACGAGGCCGTCGACGAGGTCGCCGGTGAGGCTGTCGGCGTACTGCGGGTAGACCGAAACGCGGTAGAGGACGGCGTGAATCGACGCGCGGGCCCGGCCGATCAGCTCGCGGGCCGCGGTCCCGTACAACACCGTCCCGTCATCGTCGGGGAGCGCGACGATCGTCGCCGCGCCGCCGGTCGGCAAGCGATCAGCAAGCGCCATGTCGACCCGCCGGCCGGACGACGACCACTGCCGCTCAAAGAACGCCGCGAACGCCCGGCCGGTCTGTGCATCGTCGATCCGCACGCCCGCCTGACGGTGCTCGGACAAGGCGTACCGGTTCCAGTTCGTCGAGCCGACGATCACGCAAGCCGAGTCGACGATGACGAGCTTGGCGTGCGTCGTGATCTCCGGGTCGTCGAATCGCGCGTCGATCCCCTCCGCCCTCAGCGCGTCGACCGCCGGTCGGTTGCGAGCCGTAATCGACGCCTCCCAGTCGCTCTGGTCGAGGAGAACGCGCACCCGCACGCCCCGCCCGTGCGCTTCGACGAGCGCGCCGACGAGCGGGTTCGGCTCCAGATCGAGGCTCGACAGAAGGACGTCAACCGTCCCTCGCGCCGAGGCGAGCGCGCTGTGGACCGCGGCGGCGTACGACCCTGTCCCGGCGAGGTCGGCAAGCGGGAGCACGGTCGTCGCTTCGCGGACCTCCGTCTCCCCGCCGGTCTCTGGAGAGCCCCCGGTCCCTCCCCACCAGGTCGCCGTTGCGGCTCCCATAAGGAGGACGAGAACCCCGAGGAGAACGAGCCCTCCTGCTCTCTGCACCTTTCTTGTGCCCCGCATGTGCGATAGAATCTACGCCATGGAGCCGCGCATGGTCAAAGAACTGAACGCTTCGCAATTGCGCTATACGTGCGACCCGTCGACCCTCGCCTTCCGGACGACGGCGGAGCTCGAGCCGCTGGACCGGATCATCGGCCAGGAGCGCGCGATCGACGCGCTCCGGCTCGGGTTGGGCATCAAGGACGCGAAGAACCGCTACAACATCTACGTCGCCGGGGATCCCGGGACGGGGAAGCTGTCCGCGGTGGAGCAGTTCCTGGCGCAGGCGAGCGCGAGCGAGCCCGCTCCCCCCGACCTGTGCTACGTCCACAGCTTCGACAACCCCTACCGTCCCAGGTACCTGGAGCTGCCCGCCGGCAAGGGCGCGCAGCTCCGCAGCGATCTCGAGCAGCAGGTCAAGCGCCTCCAGCGCGAGATCCCAAAGCTGATCGAGTCCGACGAGTTCAAGGCACGGTCGAAGAAGATCAACGAGCGGTTCGGCGAGCGCCGCACCTCCCTGCTCGACGAGATGGACTCGCAGTCGCGGAAGCTCGGCTTCGCCATCCAGCGGACCCCGATCGGGATCAACACCCTCCCGCTCGACGACAGCGGCCAGCCGCTCAGCCAGGAAGAGTACGATGCCCTGCCCAAGGAGCGTCGCGAGGAGATCCGCGAGAAGCAGGGCGAAGTCCAGACCCTGATCCAGGAACAGCTCCAGGCAATCGCCGCCCTCGACGAACAGCGCGAGGAAGAGATCAAGAAGCTGGCGAAGGAAGCCGTCCTGTTCATGATCGAGCCCCACTTCGCGCAGCTCGCGAGCCGGTACGAAGGGCTCGACAAGGTCGTCGACCACCTCGACGCCATGAAGAAGGACATCGTCGCGAACCTCGACGACTTCCAGAACGGCGCCCAGCCGAAGAAGGCCGCCTTCCCGTTCCCGATGCCACAGACCGATCCGTTCAAGCGCTATACGGTGAACCTCCTCGTCGACCACAGCGCCTCCCCGGGCGCCCCCGTCGTCGTCGAACACAACGCCACCTACCCGAACCTGTTCGGATCGATCGAGCGCCGCGTGCAGATGGGCGTCGCCGTCACCGACTTCACGATGATCAAGCCGGGGTCGCTCCACCGCGCAAACGGAGGCTACCTCGTGCTCACGGCCAACAACCTCTTCCGCCTCGGGATCAGCTGGGAAGCGCTGAAGATCGCCATCAAGCGCCGCGAGATCCAGATCGAGGATCCGTGGCAGATGCTCGGCTACTCGGCAACCGAGGGGCTGCGGCCCGAGCCGGTCCCGTTCCGCATCAAGCTGATCATCATCGGCAGCTCGATGCTGTACGAACTGCTCCACATCTACGACGAGGACTTCCCGAAGCTCTTCAACGTGAAGGCCGACTTCGGGATGGAGATGGAGCGAACGAGCGAGCGCGAGCAGGACCTGGCCCGTTTCCTCCGCGCCTGCGCCAACGACGACGCGAGCGTCCTCCCGTTCGAACGCAGCGGCGTCGCCAAGCTGATCGAGCACGCCGTCGAGCTGGCCGGCGACCGAACGAAGCTGTCGTGCCAGTTCGGCAACCTCGTCTCGATCGTCAAGGAAGCCTCGTACTGGGCCCGCGTCGACGGCTCGCCTCACGTCACCGCGGAACACGTGCGCCGCGCCCTCGCCGAGCGGGACCACCGCCACGACCGGATCGACGAGAAGATCCGCGAGATGATCGTCCGCGGCCAACTTTTCGTGGACACCGAAGGCGCCGCGACGGGGCAGGTCAACGGCCTGGCCGTGCTCCAACTCGGCGACTACGCCTTCGGCAAACCGTCCCGGATCACGGCCACCGTGCACGCGGGGAAGAGCGGGCTCATCGACATCGAACGCGAAGCCAAGCTCGGCGGACGGACCCACTCCAAGGGGATCATGATCCTGAAAGGGTTCCTCGGCGAGCGGTTCGCCCAGGACAAGGCCCTGTCGTTCACCGCGAACCTCACGTTCGAGCAGAGCTACTCGATGGTCGACGGCGACAGCGCCTCGAGCACCGAGCTGTACGCGCTCCTCTCCGCCCTCGCCGACCTCCCGGTCCGCCAAGGGATCGCCGTCACCGGGTCGGTGAACCAGAAGGGCGAGATCCAGCCGATCGGCGGCGTGAACGAGAAGATCGAGGGGTTCTACCGCGTGTGCCGCGAGAAGGGACTGACCGGAGACCAGGGCGTTCTGATCCCCGCGGCGAACACCGACCACCTGATGCTGTCCGAGGACGTCGCCGACGCCGTCAGCGCAGGGCGGTTCCACATCTACACCGCGACGACGATCGACGAAGGCATCGCGCTGTTGACCGGCGTCGAGGCCGGCGTTCGCGACGGCGGCGCGTACCCTGAAGGCTCCGTCTACGCTCGCGTCGCCGCCCGCCTCGAGGCGTTGCGGCAAGCGTCGGAACAGAAGAAGGACGACGACGAGGCCGCCAAGGCGAAGAACGCCAAGGAAAACGGCGAACGGAACGACGACGAAGCCGGAGCGGACAACCGGTAGCCGGATCAAGCCGCCGGCGCTCGCCGCCGTGTGACGCAGCCGGCAGAAGAGGGGATTGGGATGAAGAAGCTACGGAATACGATCGGAGGGCTTGTCCTCGCCGCAACCATCACCCTCGCCGGGTGCGTCCCGGCGAACAGCCCACATGCGACGTTCACGAGAACACCGAAGGAAGGGTACCCGCCGCTCGAGGTCACGTTCGACGCCGGCGACTCGTCGAGCCCGAACGGCGCCATTGTGTCGTACGCGTGGGACTTCGGCGACGACGAAGCCGGAGACGGCGTCACGGTCGACCACCTCTACACGGAGAAGGGCGTCTACGCCGTCACCCTCGTCGTGACCGACTCCGTCGGCGCCACCGGCGCTCGGACGCAGGCGGTCGAGGCGCTGAACCGCGCTCCCGTGGCGAAGTTCGAAGCAGACCACTACTACGTGACCGTCGGTGAGACCGTGTGGTTCGACGCCGAGGAGTCCTACGACCCCGACGGGGAGATCGTCGAGTACCTGTGGGACTTCGGGGACGGAGACACCGAAGAGGGCGTCTACGTCAGCCACCAGTACACGACCGCCAACGGCAGCGGCTGGCGGCCGACGATCACACTGACCGTCGTCGATGACGACCGCGGGGTCGGAGTCGAAGCGCAGAAACTCCTCGTGGCCGGCTGCGACAGCTGCGGAAGCTAGCGCAGCCAGTCGGCGGCAGCCACCTGGCTAGCCAGTGGCTAGCGGCAAACCGAGGGCTAGTCGTCAGCACGACCCAGAACAAGAGAGAGCGGGGCGCTGCGCGCCCCGCCACATGTTCGTCAATCTCCTGTCCAGGCCGAACCGTCGTCCGTCAGTCTTCCTCGTCCTCTTCCTCCGGCTGCGTCAGGGTCAGGTTGTACGGCGTGACGTCCTCGAACCCCTGGTCGTCGTAGACGAACAGCCGGACGACGTACGTGCGCGCCGGCACAGTCAGCCGGTAGACGTGGGTCTGTTTGAGGTCGCTCGTCTCGACGACCCAATCCGAGCCGTCGCCGAAGTCCCACACGTAGTACTCGATGGAGTGGCCTGCGTCGGCGTACGACCCGCGCGGGTCG
>JAQTVA010000108.1 GCA_028707055.1 Candidatus Bipolaricaulis sp.
GTTTGTTCTCCGTCCCGTCGAGCTCGATCAAGAGCCGGTCCGCTCCCGCCTGGTCGAACGCGTCCCACCCAAGAAGGGCGGGCTCGATCTCGCTTCGGATGTTCTCGACGGCCGTCGAGACGCCCCGGCCGTGGTACGCCTTCGGATCCTGATCTCGGAGCTCCAGAGCCTCCCGAGTCCCCTTCGATGCGCCCGACGGCACGGCGGCGCGCCCGAAGCCGCCGTCCTCCAAGTAGACGTCGGCCTCGACCGTCGGGTTCCCGCGAGAGTCGATGATGGTGCGTGCCTCGATGGCCTCGATGTACATGGATCGTTCCCCCCTGGATTCTTACCCAGTATAGCCCGCCGCCCGGATGACGGGCAATCACGTTGGCGTCGCGCCTTGTTGACCCTCCTTCGTAAGGCGTCTACTATTCCGCCACTCGACCGTGGACAAGGAGAGCGTGATGAGGTCGTCCGAGCTTCGCCGTCAGTACCTGGAATTCTTCTGTGAGCGCGGTCACAAACTGCTGCCGAGCTCGCCGCTCGTTCCGAACGACCCGACGCTCCTCTTCACGGCCGCGGGCATGGTTCAGTTCAAGGACTACTTCTGGGGACGCACCAAGGCTCCGTTCGCCCGAGCGACGACGTGCCAGAAGTGCTTCCGGACGACGGACATCGAGGAGGTCGGCCGAACCGCCTATCACCACACCTTCTTCGAAATGCTCGGCAACTTCTCGTTCGGCGACTACTTCAAGCAAGGCGCGATCGAGCTGGCGTGGGAGTTCCTGACCCGGGAGATCAACATCCCCGCGGCGCGGTTCGCGATCACCGTGTACGAAGAGGATGAAGAGGCGTACGCCATCTGGCGCGATGTCATCGGGATCCCGACCGAGCGCATCCTGCGTTTGGGTAGAGAGAACAACTGGTGGGGGCCGGTCGGCAACACGGGTCCGTGCGGCCCGGACTCGGAGCTCCACTACGACACCGGCAAGGAACGCGCCTGCGGCCCCGATTGCCGTGGCGTCGCCTGTGACTGCGATCGGTACGCAGAGATCTGGAACCTCGTGTTCATGCAGTACGATGCCCAGGAGGACGGCTCGTTCCGACCGCTCGACCGAAAGAACATCGACACGGGCATGGGCCTTGAGCGGGCCACGGCGATCCTCCAGGGAGCCCCGACCAACTTCGACATCGACGTCTTCGCGCCGATCGTGCAGGCCATCGAGGCCGCCGCGCCCCGCTCCCTGAGCAAGGCCGATCTCCCGTTCCGCAACACGATCGCAGACCACATGCGCGGCGCGCTGTTCCTGGTCGCGGACGGCGTTCTCCCCGGAAACGAGAAGCAGGGGTACGTCTTGCGCCGGGTCCTCCGCCGCGCGATCCGTGCCGAAGAGAAGCTGGAGATCCGCCCCGGATCGCTTCCCTCGTTCGTCGACCCGGTCGTCGAGTCCTTGAGCGCTGTCTATCCCGAGATCACGGGCGCGCGTGCTCTGGCACGGAAGCTGATCTCGCGCGAGGAGGAGACGTTCCGCCGCACACTGCGCGACGGCGAGCGTCGGCTGGAGAAGATCCTCGTTGGGCTCGGAAAGAGCGGCGGGAAGACCCTACCTGGAGAACTCGCGTTCGAGCTCACGGACACCTACGGCTTTCCCCTCGAGATGACGCAGGAAATCGCCGCGGAGAGCGGCGTCTCGGTCGATCTCGGCGGATTCGAGAAGGCGCTCCAGGGTCAGCGAGCCCGGTCTCGCGGTCAGGTGGAGGTCCATACGGCCATGTCCGCAGATGCCGAAGCAACGGACGCAGGCAAGAGGCCGACCGAGTTCGTCGGCTACGACACCCCGTCGGATCCCATCGAGCCTAGGAAGACCCCATGGGGCGTGGAGGCAACACTAAGCCATGTCGGAGACGCGAGTGAGAAGGGCAACTGCTTCGTCTTCGAGGCGACGCCGTTCTACGCGGCGTCTGGCGGCCAAGTCAGCGACACGGGCGTCATCAAGAACCTCGCCCGGCTCGGCGAAGCTCGCGTCGTCGACGTCGCGAAGAACCCGAACGGTGTCCTCCTCCACAAGGTGGAGCTTCTCGAGGGTTCCTTCAGCCAGGGAGACCGATGCCAACTCAGCATCGACGTCGATCGCCGACGACGGATCGAGCGAAACCACACGGCCACGCACCTCCTCCACGCGGCGCTGCGCAACGTCCTCGGGCCGCATGCCCAGCAGGCGGGGTCCGAAGTCACCGACCGCGAGCTGCGCTTCGACTTCTCGCACTTCGAGAAGATGTCTCCGGACGAAATCCGACGGGTCGAGGACTACGCGAACGTCGCCGTCCTCGCCGACCACCCTGTGCGGACGGACGAGGTGACGCTCGAGGAGGCGCGAGAGCGCGGCGCGATCGGTCTGTTCGAGGAGGAGTATCGCGGCCGTGAGAAGGTTCGCCTCGTCCAGGTCGGCGACGTAAGCCAAGAGCTGTGCGGCGGCACCCACGTCCGTCGGAGCGGCGAGATCGGCCTCGTCCGCATCGTCTCGGAGGAAGGGATCGCATCCGGCGTGCGTCGAATCCGGGCGGTCACCGGCGACCGCGTCCTCGCACTCCTGCGCGACCAGGAGGCGTTTGCGGCCCGGATGCGCGCCGAGCTCGGCGACGATCCCGAAGTGGGTCTCTCCCGCCTGCTGGAGAAGGTCGCGACGCTTGAGGCGCGCCTCGAGGCCCAGCGGGAAGCCGAGACCAACGCGAAGGCCGAAGACCTACTCGCGTCGGCCGTGGAGACGGGCGGAGTGCGCACGATTACCGGCCGAGTGGACCTCTCCGCCGAGCAACTCAAAGAACTCGCCGACAAGATCGAAGACCGTGCACGCCCCGCCGTCGTCCTCCTCCTCGGAGACGCCGCCGGGCGAGCCATCGTCGTCTGTAAGGTGTCGAAGGGGATCGGCGGCGTCAACGCGGGGAGTATCGTCCGACACCTTTCAAAGGTCCTTGGGGGCGGCGGTGGCGGCCACGCCGGTTTCGCTCAAGGCGGAGGCCCGAACGTCGGGAAGCTCGACTCGGCACTCGTCGAAGGGCGGAAGCTCATCGGCGACGCCACCGGCTGAGACCGGTGCCGGAGTTGCCCGCGAGCGCTACGAGCTCAAGAGAACGGGCATGCAGACGTAGAGGAATCCCTCGTCCGCCGGTGCGATCTTCTCGCTCGCGGGCTCGATCAGACCGGCTTTCTTAGCGTCGGCAAGCCAGATCGTCACGAAGTCCGATGCCAATCGCTTGAGAACGTCGATGACGTACTCCGCGCGGAACGAGATGTCGACCAGTTGCGCCGGTGCCTTCCGCAAACGCACCCGCTCCTCGGCCTCACCTTTGTCCTTCGACGAAGAGCGGACCTGGACGGCCGTCTCTTCAGGCGAGGCATGCAGCGTGATCGCGCCCGAGTCCTCGGCCGCCGTGATCTGAATGCGCTGGAGCGCCTCGAGGAGCGCGCGCCGATCGAATGTCAGGCCGACCGGGTTGTCTCGCGGGATCACGCGCTCGAAGTCGGGGAACTCCTCGGCGATCGTACGCGCCGAGAACGTGACTCCGCCGGCGTGGAAGAACAGCTGCCCGTCGCCGCGGTGGATATCGACGGTCGGCGAGTCGACCTGGGCGAGGACGCGGTCGAGATCCGTGAGGACGCTCGCCTCGATCAAGTACTCGCCCTCTTCCTCGATGGCCTCGATGCCGATCGTCTTCACGGCAAGGCGGTATCCGTTCGTGGCCACGAGGCGGAGCTGGTCGCTCTTCAGCACGATGTCGACGCCCGTGAGACTGAGGCGCGTGGTCTCCCCGGCCTTCAGCGCGGCGAAGGCCGTGTGCTCGAGTCCGTGGTGGAAGTCGGCGACTCGGATCGTCGCGATCTTGGCCGACGGGAGCGACGGAACCTCAGGGTAGTCCCCGACGGGCAAGGTCGGTAGGTCGAACGAAGCCTCGCCGCAGCGAAGCTTCACCGTCGTTCCGTCCTTGGCGTCCGTTCGGAGCGCGATCTTCTCATCCGCCGGGAGGTGGGCGGCGATCTGCTTCACGATGGCTCCGTTCAGCACGACCGACTCGTCGCGCGCGCTGTTCTCGATCGGAACCTCACAGCGCACGGCTCGCTCGAGATCCGTGGCCTGTAAGAACAGACGCTTCCCAGCCACCTCGAGCTTCAGACCGGCCAGGATCGGCATGCTGCTGCGGGTCCCCAGCGCGCAACTGGCGAGCTGGACTCCGAACACGAAGTCGTTCTTCGAGCACACGAAATCCATCGATGACCTCCCTTGAGACACCTGTGCAGAAGCCATGATACTCGATCGCCGTGAGGCTGGGCAAAAGGGCTAGAGCCCAAGGCAGCGAGCCACCGCCGATGCGGTGGCCTCGACGTCGCCGGTGCCGTCGATGCGGTACACGCGAGGATCGTCCGCCGTCAGCTCGAGGAATCCGCGACGCACGCGGCGATAGAACTCCACGGCCTCCGCCTCGATCCGGTCACGATCGCCTCGCTTGCGCGAGAGGGCCGCCTCGACGGGCACATCGATGAGGAAGGTCACATCCGCCTTGCGACCGCGCGTCGCCTCGTTGTTGAGACGTTCGATCAAGTCCCGGTCGATGCCCCGACCGTACCCCTGGTACGCGAGGCTGGAGAGCCGGTAACGGCTTGAGACCACGGTCTTCCCGAGGGCGAGCGCCGGCAGAACCACCTCGCGCGCGTGCTGGGTTCGGCTCGTCATGAAGAGCAAGAGCTCCGCGAAGTCGTCGAGCGTGCCGGCGTGACGCCGCGTCAGGAGGATCTCCCTCACGGCGTTGCCGACCGCGGTCCCTCCGGGCTCCCCGGTCAGAACGACCGGCTGCCCGCGGCTCTCAATGCGTCGGGCAAGGAGGCGAGCCTGGGTCGTCTTCCCCGTGAAGTCGAGGCCCTCAAACACGATCAGCTTGCCCGCAAGGTCGATGCCGCCCACCTCCCCATAGAGCATACACGACGAGGAACGTAGCGCCGACGGAGATGCAGGAGTCGGCGACGTTGAACACCGGAAAGCCACGGATCTCGAAGTAATCGAGCACGTAGCCGAACGCGGCGCGGTCGATCAGGTTTCCCACGGCCCCGGCGAAGACGAGCGTCAGTCCCAGACGGAGGAACGGCTTCAGGTCACGGACCAGCAAGAGGGCCAGAAGGAGCGTCACGGCGACGACGGCGGAGACGGCGAGGAACACCGCCTGGCCCCTCGGAAAGACGCCGAAGGCGCCCCCCGCGTTGTGAACGCGAGTGAGTCGAACAACGTCGCCGATCAAGGAAACCGGGATGCCCAGAGAAAGAGTCCTCGCGGCCCAGAGCTTCGTGCATCGATCGAGGACAATCAGAACCACGGGCAGAAGGAGCCAGAATGCCCTACGCATCATGCCGGGAGCGTACCCGCGACGCCACGGACCGTCAAGGCAAGCGCGCGCACGATTGACGGGAGAGCCGACCCAGGGTACGGTGTCCGGCGAAGGAGGGTTATGAGACTCGTCCGATTCCGACCTCGCTCCACCGATCGTGTCCTGGCAGGCACCCTCGACGGGAAGACCATCAGCGCCGACGGGCGCGTGTACCCGCTCGAGGAGGTCACCCTCGTCGCTCCATGCCTCCCGACCAAGCTCATCTGCGTCGGCCGGAACTACGCCGCACACGCCCGCGAGCTCGGGAACGAGG
>JAQTVA010000109.1 GCA_028707055.1 Candidatus Bipolaricaulis sp.
AGGTCTTGACAAGGGCTTGGCGGTCGGTTATTAAGTATGCGCTTAATCTCATCGGAGGGTCGTCTTGAACGAGTACCACGCAGCGGACGTCTTCCGGGCGCTCAGCGTCCCGAGCCGAATGCAGATCCTCTTGCTCCTAAAGTCGCGCGGGCCGCTGCCGGTGAAGACGATCGCCGAGACGCTCGACATGACCTCCCCCGCCGTTTCGCAGCACCTGAAGGTGTTGCGCCAGGCAGGCCTCGTCCAGTCCGAGCGCCAGGGCTACTTCGTTCCCTACGCCGTCGACGCTGAGGCGCTCTCCGACTGCTGCGGGATGATCGTCCGCGTGTGCGCGTGCCCGGGACCAAGCGGGACCGCCAAGCCGGCATGCAACGAGACCGAGACCGGCGCACTGGTGCGCCAACGGGAAGTCCTGCTCCGCGAACTCGAGCGAGTGGAGAAAGAACTTGCGGCGCTGCGCGGAGAGGAGGTGTAGTTTTTTTGCCTAGGCTGGTAAGTATTTGCGCAATGAATGAACACCGAGACGGTGTCCGTCGACGAGAGAACGAAGAAGGAGGTGACAGACCGATGAAGATCATGCGCATCGAGCAGGGGTGCGGCGACGGCCAGGAGGCCAACTGCTGCACTTCAGCAGCCGGCGGGTGCTGCGGTATGACCCGTCAGTTCATGACGAAGGAAGAGCGGCGCGAGTCGCTGGAGGCGTATCGCGAAGAGCTCAAAAAGGAACTGACCGGCGTCGAAGAGCACCTGAAGGACATGGGGAAGTAGTGTGACCGGACGGGAGGGGGTGACGACCCCCTCCCACGTCCATCACAAGCAGTGCTCAGGGCTGCGTGCCCTTCTCCACGTCCGGGCGCTGCCGCGCGAGGTTCTCGAGACTCTCCCCCGTGAGGCGACAGAGACGCCACTCGTCGAAGACGGTCGCGCCGAGGCCTTCGTACAGCTCGATCGCGTTTCGGTTCCAGTCGAGGACAATCCACTCGAAGCGTCCGCAGCCTTCCCGCACCGCAAGGTCGGCGAGGTAGGTCAGGAGCGCCTTGGCAATGCCCTTGCCGCGATACTCCGGCCTCACGTAGATGTCGTCGAGCCACAGCCCCCGTCGCCCGGTCATCGTGGCGAATGTCGGGAAGTAGACGACGTACGCCGCGGGCTTGTCGCCGACAGATGCGAGAAGCGCCTGTGCCGCGGGGTGCTTTCCGAACAGCGCGTCGCGCAAGTCCCCCTCCGTCGCTGTGAGATCGAGGTTCTCGAACTCAGCCATCGAACGGATGAACGACATCAAGAGCGGGACGTCGGCGGCCGCCGCCGCGCGCACATCGAGAGTGAGATCTCCTAGATCGAACCGCATTCCACACCCTCCGTACAGCAAGGCCGCAATCCTACCACACCGCGAGCCTTTCCGCTTCCCAAGGTTCGGGGGACACATACCCTATCTCCGCACTCGGCTCGGAGATAGGGTATGTGTCCCCCGAACTAACTAGGCGAGGCGCTTCCGCAGGAAATGCTTCTGGTGCCCCGGAGGGAACTCATCGAGCGTGGCGAACACCTCGTAGCCGTGTTTCTGGTAGAACGGACGCGCTTCGAAGCTGTACGTGTCGACGTGCGCGTTCCGGCACCCGAGGCGAACTGCTTCTTTCTCCAGTTGAGCCAGGAGCCGGCCGCCGTGACCCTGGTTGCGGAGGGCCGGGGCGACCCACATGATCTTGATGTAGACCCAGCCACCGAAGGCAAGCCCGTCGATGCCTCCGACGACCTTCCCGCCCGGATCGCGGAGAAGGACCCGCACGATTCGCCCGAGCTCGATCGGCCCGCAGTGTTCGAGGATGTTCTCTCCGAGCCCTTCGTAGACTGCGCCGAGGAGCGCCTCGCTCTCCTCAAGCTGTTGTCGGGTCTCGCACGCGTAGACCTTCGTTGCGAGTTCGCCCATGGCCCTCGCCTCCTTCTGGGCGGCTCCACCCGCTGCCCCACCGAGTCGCCCCGTCTTCTCTGGGTGGCCGGAGACCGCCGGCCGAGCCCAGCCACGCCAAGGATGGCGGAAGACGCGTTTCGGTGCCGTCTCGCGCGACTGCGGCTTGAGATCGCCTCACCCAGGCGGCGACAGCAGGTGCGATGGTGGGCTCTGGGACGCGGCAAGATCGACTACTCCCCCGGCACACCCCACAGGCAAACGGTGCCATCCCAGCTGGTCGAGGCGATCAATGTCCCGTCCGGGCTGAAGGCGACGCGCAGGACTTCGGCGGTGTGACCGTCGAGCGTCGCCAGGCGCCGGTGCCCCGCGATGTCCCAGATGCCGACGGTCTTGTCGTGGCTGCCCGACGCAAGGAGGGTCCCATCCGGGCTGAACGCGATCCCGTTGACGTAGCCGGCGTGGCCTGAAAACACGGCGACGAGGGAGACGTCTCCTGTCTTCCAG
The DNA here is from genome assembly GCA_028707055.1 of Candidatus Bipolaricaulis sp. GTDB lineage: Bacteria > Bipolaricaulota > Bipolaricaulia > UBA7950 > UBA9294 > JAPLGD01. Next base: position 2,414 of record JAQTVA010000109.1, read on the forward strand.
ATGTAGATCACGCTGTCATCGGTCCCCGCAGCGAGAAGGTCGCCGAGGGGGCTGTACGCGACGTCGCCGACCGGGCTCTGAGGCTGCGACAGCTTCGCGATCACCTGCCCGGTGGCTCCGTCGAGCACGCCGGCGCCGTCCCAGCGGGCTCCAACCGCGAGCGCACCGCCCGCCGGATCGAAGGCCACGGAGAGGTAGCCGCGCGCTCCAACGTGACTCCACACCTGTTCGCCCGTCGGGACCTTCCAGAGGCGAATGTCGCTCGAGAGACTGCACGAGGCCAGAGTCGCGCCGTCCGGGCTCCACGCAAGCTCCCACACTTGGGTTGCATGCGCCGCCCAACGCCCGATGCTCTCGCCGGTACTCGGGTCCCACAGCGTGATCGTCTTGTCGAACCCGCCGCAGGCGAGCGACAGGCCGTCGGGAGAGAAGGCACAGCCGACGATCTGGGCGGGAGACTCCTCATAGAGCCGTCGGACAACGGACCCGCTCTCGACGTCCCAGATCGGCACAGGGTTCTTCCCGCTTGCCACAACAAGGAGGCGGCCGTCGGGGCTGAACGCGACGCTGCATTGGCTGAGCGCGCCGCGCTTGTAGTCCGGGATCTCGAGCATTCGGAGGAGACGAACCTGGTGGGCGTTCTCGATCGTGATCGGCTGCCGCGCAGGAAGCGCGTCGCCGCACGGGCATGGCAGGGCGACTCCGCCCACAGCCGCTGCCAGCAATACGCCAAGCGCAAGTCCCAACGTCGACACAACCCTATTCGTCGGCATCCTGCCTCCCCTACGAGCTCGTCTGCCCATGTCCGTACCGGCGGCGGTCCCCGTAGCAGATCGAGTCTACCGAACGCCTCGCCATCGCGCGATCGTTCATCCTTGGATCCCGAGGAACACGGGCCTCTCAAGGGCCGAAGGATGGACGAGAATGCGCACTTCCAGCGGGCCGAACGGAAACGGAGAACGAGGCTCCCGGGCGGGTGAGTCAGGAGAACGCGCCTCGCAAGCCGCGGCGCTCTCCCCAGCTGCTTGAGCGAGCTGAAGCAGCTCCCGGCAGGTTGGCGTCGCAAGCGGCAGAACGAGAAGGGCGCCGCGCGTGCAGTGCAGCGAGAAGGGAGAACGCACCTTCCGAACCGTGCGTTCTCCCGACCGGCTTCGACGCTTCGAAGCCGCCCTCTAGCCGAATCGCACTACAGCGCGACTCGGCCCGGTTCCTGCATCTTCAGCCGCAGGCCGGCCTCGTTCTTGATGACGATTCGATAGCGACTCTTGTCGAGAATCCCCTCGCGCTCGAAGCGGTTGAGTGCAAGCGTCGTGTTCTCCCGCGCTGAGCCGATCATGTCGGCGAGCTCCTTGTGCGTCACGGGGAAGCCGATCAGGATTCCCTCGGTCGTTGCGACCCCGTACTCGTCGGAGAGTTTCAGGAGTTGGCGCGACAGTCGCGCCTGGATGTCGCGGAACGCGAGGTCCTCCAGGGTCTCTTCGTACTCCCTCAGTCGCCGGGCGAAGTGCCTCAGCAGATGCTGCAGCGCCTCCATGTCGCACCCAACGGCGTCGGAGAACGCCTTCTTCGTGATGCACCGCAGCACGGTGTCCTCGATGGCCGTCGCCAGGTGCCGTCGGAACTTCTCCCCGACGAGACACATCTCGCCGAAGATCTCCCCCTCGTTCAGAATCGATAGGGTCAGCTTCTTCCCGCTCTCGTCGAGGTACGCCAGCTTCACACGCCCCGTCTCTACGAGGAAGACCGATGTGCTCGGAGTGCCGGGATGGTAGATCGTCTCCCCGCGGTCGGCGTGGAGCAGGTCTCCAAGCTCCGCCAGCATCCGCGCGAAGCTCACCTTGTCATTGGCAGTCGATAGCATCCGCCCTCCCTTGTCCAGCACGAAGAGGCTACCTCGCGGACGGCGGTGCGAAGAGGAAACCCACGGTGGAGAGGGGGAAGATTCTCGCTCGCGAGACGGTACAAGCGTCCCATCGGGAGGTGAACTGCGGCGATGGATGATGCGAAACGGGATTGGGATGAAAAGGGATAGCATGGTCCTGACACCGGTGCTGGGTCCTACAATGTGCTCCCTAGAAAGGAGGTGATCCAGCCGCACGTTCTCGTACGGCTACCTTGTTACGACTTCACCCCTCTCGCGGAAGTTACCCTAGGCGCCCTAAGAAGGACGACTTCAGGTACCCCCCACTCGGTTGGTGTGACGGGCGGTGTGTACAATCCCTGAGTACATATTCACCGCGGTGTGGCTGACCCGCGATTACTAGCGATTCCGGCTTCATGAGGTCGAGTTGCAGACCTCAATCCGAACTGGGAGGGGTTTTTTGAGATTGGCTCCCCCTTACGGGATTGCGACCCTCTGTACCCCCCATTGTAGCATGTGTGTCGCCCCAGGCGTAAGGGACATGATGACTTGACGTCATCCCCGCCTTCCTCCGGCTATTCACCAGCAGTCTCGTTAGAGTCCCCGGCATTACCCGCTGGCAACTAACGACAAGGGTTGCGCTCGTTTCGGGACTTAACCCAACATCCCACGACACGAGCTGACGACAGCCATGCATCACCTGTACTAGCTCCCTACCCGAAGGCAGGGTCGTCCCCCTTTCAGGTTCCTACCACTAGTATGTCAAGCCTGGGTGAGGTTCTTCGCTTATCATCGAATTAAACCACGTGCTCCACCGCTTGTGCAGGGACCCGTCAATTCTCTTGAGTTTTAGCCTTGCGGCCGTACTCCTCAGGCGGTTCACTTAACGCGTTAGCTTCGGCACCGACCAGTATGAGCGGCCGACACCAAGTGAACATCGTTTGGGGCGTGGACTACGGGGGTATCTAATCCCCTTTGCTCCCCACGCTTTCGCGCTTCAGCGTCGGTAGTAGGCCAGAGAGTTGCCTTCGCCATCGGGGTACCTCACAGTATCTACGCATTCCACCGCTACTCTGTGAGTTCCACTCTCCTCTCCTACACCCAAGACAAGCAGTATCACGAGACCCTCCTCGGTTGAGCCGAGGGATTTCACAAGTGACTTGCTCACCCGCCTAGACGCCCTTTACGCCCAGTAATTCCGGATAACGCTTGCATCCTCTGTCTTACCGCGGCTGCTGGCACAGAGTTAGCCGATGCTTATTCCTGGAGTACCGTCATCGGGCGGGCATTTCCTCCCGTCCTTATTCTTTCCCCAGAAAAGAGGTTTACAACCCGAAGGCCTTCATCCC
>JAQTVA010000110.1 GCA_028707055.1 Candidatus Bipolaricaulis sp.
GGGCATCCCCACGCGGGAGATCGCCCGCAGGTTCGGCGTCAGCGAGAAGACCGTCCACCTGCGGCGGCGGGAGTCCAACGGCATCAGCCGAGCGAGCTGAAGCGCCTCCGGGAGCTGGGGCGGGAGAACGCCCCGCTGAAGAAGCCGACGGCCGAACTCCGCCTGGACAAGGAGATTCTCCAAGGCGTGCTACGAAGAAGCTCCAGGGCCTGCACGCAAGCGGGAGCTGCCCCCGACATCCTTGAGGACGACAGGATCTCGGAGCGCACAGCGCGCAGGCTCGTCCTGCTTCACCGCCCGGTATTCCGCTGCCAGGCACACGGGAGACACGACCGGGCGTTACGGCTGTGGCTGAAGGAGCTGGCCTACGCGCGGTCGCTCTACGGCGACTGCTGCCCGACCCCGCTGCCGCTCGGCGGCGAGAAGGATCGTTCATGCACGCTGGAGTCTCCTGTACGGCTCGGCGCGCGAGGTCGCCCAGTCTTCGAACATCCCCGCTCTTCAGCACTCAACGTGACTGCACTCCCTCGTTCTGGCATGACTCAGCATGCCAACCTGGCTGCAGAAGGGACAGCACTCACGGGACGTGGCGCTCGCTGTGGCGCTCCAGCATTGCCGGGCGGCGCAGAATCGTGGCGCAAAGCTCGCAGTCGCTGTCCGCGGATCTGCGCCCGGCTGTGGCTGTGTGCGAACGATTTTGGGGCGGATCTCTCGCGAGCGATCCGGCGCGGCTTGCCCCAGGCAGGATCGATGTCGGGCGCGTCGTGATCTTCCGATGCTCCACGAAGAGGTGGTTGTGCTCGGCGGTCGGCAGCGACGCGCTCGCGTAGTTTGCTTCCCCCCGTGCGGTGCCGTATCGTGGGAAGGAACGGCGGGCGAGACGGATCGGAACACGCCTGCTCGTTACGGGAGGCAGAAGGAAGGAGGAGAGATGACCGAGCCGTTCGAAGGGGCCGAGAAGGACGCGACGCCTGACGTCATCGATTACGTGCTGCAGCGTCTGGAGAAGGGCGATGTGCGGCATGTGGTCGTGGCCACGAGTTCGGGGGTCACGGGGTCTCGCTTCTCCGAGGCGCTCGCGGGGGAAGACGTCGAGCTCGTCTGCGTGAGCCACCACGCTGGGTTCCGCAGTGGGGACCTTCTGGATCTCGCGCCCGAGTATGCGTCGGATCTGCGGGAGGCCAAGGTGCCGGTTCTCATCGCCTCGCACAGCCTCTCTGGGGTGGGTCGATCGATCTCCAAGAAGTTCGGCGGAGCGACTCCCGTCGAGATGATTGCACACACTCTACGGTTGTTTGGGCAGGGGATGAAGGTGTGTGTCGAGATCGCCGTGATGGCGGCGGACGCCGGGTTGATCCCGACCGACTGCGATGTCATCTGCGTCGGGGGAACGGGGCGCGGAGCCGACACGGCCGTCGTCCTTCGCCCCGCGCACGCGAACGCGTTCTTCGATCTGCGCATCCGCGAGATTCTCTGTAAACCCATCGCCTGCTAACGGGCCGAGGAGTCGAGGACAAACTCGACGAGGGCCCGCAAGCGGGCCCCGTGGGTGCCCCACCAGTAGAGACGCCGGCAGTCGGGGCACTCGTGGTACTCGTCGAGCCACAGGGCGGTTCGGGGCGGGATGCGATCGCGGACCGCGTCCTTTTCCACTGTGCGGAGGAGCCCGTTGCAGACCGAACACCGCGTGAACGCCCGGGCGCGCGTCCCCAGGGCGAACCGTTGCACAACCTCGACGGCCTGCCTCAGCGGGTCGGTGCTACGCACCCAATAGCCGTACGCCAGTGTTCCGCGCTTCAGGAGCTGCCGGTCTCGCGTCAGGACGATCCGTCCCGCCTCGTGGGAGAGCTGGACAATCGCCGCGTCCGTGAGGTCGGGGCTGCAGATGACATCGAACCCGAGCAGGCGGAGGGTCTTCGCGAGTCGACGTAGGTGTACGTCGGCCACGAAGAGGGGCGCGGCGGGTGGGCGCGCCTGGAGGTGCAGGACCGCGCCGTCGGGGGCGACGTCGTGCGGGTACACGGCAACACTGTCCCCGTCGCGCAGCGGACGGGCGAACGCCACCGTCTCGCCGTTTACGACGATCGCGTCCACTTCGACGTGGGGCACGCCGAGCGCCTCAAGGGCGTCCTTGAGGGACGGTGCTCCGTGAAACGTGTACGAGACGGGGCCACCTGCGCCGGGGAACAAGAAGTCGGACAGGCTGCCGAGAAAGACGAACGATGCCGAGAAAGGGATGGGCCATCGATCGGCGCGCATGGACCGAGGCTAGCGCGCCCGGCGACGGTTCGTCCAGCGGCTGCGGCAGGTGGCGGTCGCCGCTCCCACGTCCGCTGGCCGTGCGACCCGGAACACGCGCCGCCCTCCTCGGCGACTCCCCTGGCCACACTGCGCGGCACGGCCTCGGCGCCCGGCCGGACTCCGTGGTGAACCTCTGGGAGGCCCGTCCCCGTCCGACGAGCGTCAGCTTCGCCATCCGATTCGCTTCCTACGGAGGGCAGTCGCCGCAGATCGACCGGAACAGGCTCGTGCTCAGGTACCGGTCACCTCGGTCCGGCAGAAGAACAACCACGGTTCCTGAACGAAGCTCGGCCGCCACCTTGAGCGCCCCGACGACGGCCGCTCCGCTCGACATGCCGACGAACAATCCTTCGTCCGTCGCCAGCCTGCGCGTCATCGAGAAAGACTCCTCGTCGCCGACCCGCAACTTGGCGTCAAGCCGCCGCGCGTCATAGATCCCGGGGACGATGGACTCCTCGAGGTTCTTCAGGCCCTGGATCGCGTGCCCGCGAACGGGTTCGACGCCCACCACGGCCGTGCCGGGCTTCCTCTCCTTGAGGAACATGGAGACTCCCATCAACGTCCCTGCTGTGCCGATTCCAGCAACGAACGCGTCGACCTCTCCGTCCGTCTGGGCGAGGATCTCCGGTCCGGTGGAGTCGTAGTGGGATCGGGCGTTGTACGGATTCTCGAATTGGTTCGGCATGTAGTAGCGACCCGGGTCCTTCCGCGCGACGTCGCGTGCGACGCGAATGGCGCCGTCGGTCTTCTCCCTTGCTGGCGTCAGCACGAGTTCAGCTCCAAACGCTTCGAGGATGTGGCGACGCTCCGTGCTGACGCACTCCGGCATGCACAGCCGAACCCTGTATCCCTTGGCGGCCCCGATCATTGCCAGAGCGATGCCCGTGTTCCCCGATGTCGGCTCGAGAATGGTCTTACCAGACGAGAGCTCCCCCGTCTCCTCGGCGTGCTCGATCATCCACTTCGCCGGCCGATCCTTGACCGATCCGCCGGGATTGGCCCCCTCGAGCTTGGCTACGATGCGCGCCCGGGAGCCGCGCGGCATGAGCCGCGACAGCTCCACCAGCGGCGTGTTCCCGATCGACTCCAGTAGACTCAGGGTCCTCATCCGCTCCGCCTCCGCTCCCGTCTCTGCTCGGCAATCTCCCGAAGCCCAATCCGCCATTCTAGCCGAACGCGCAGCGTGGTACGGCTAGACGAGCGTAGGGGGATCGGCAAGCGAGTTCTGCCAACGCGCAGCGTGGTACGGCTAGACGAGCGTAGGGGGATCGGCAAGCGAGTTCTGCCAACGCGCAGCGTGGTACGGCTAGACGAGCGCGAGGAGGTCGGCGAACGAACCGATGACGTGATCGGCCGCGTCAAGCTCCCCTGGACGCGCGTAACCGTAGGCCGCGCCGATAGCCGTGCAGCCTGTTGCCCGCGCGGCCTCGACGTCGTGATATCGATCGCCGACCACGAGAGCGCGGTGTCCCGGATAGCGCACCCGCAATGCAGCCATGCGCTCCGCCTTCGTCGACGGGACGCCATCCAGCGTCCGCAGGTGACGGAAGTACCCAAGGAGTCCACAGCGACCGAGAACGGCGTCGGTGTACCGCCGGTCTCCGTTCGTGCAGAGCGCCAAGACGTGGCCTCGCTCGAGGAGGATCCGAAGCGTCTCCGCGACCCCGTCGAACAGCACGCCGCGCTCACGGATCGAGACGAGTTCAAGCTCGGAGATGCGTGCCCTTAGGCGCGCCCTTCCGACCCCGAATTCCTGAGCCAGAAGCCAATCGACGAAGGTCTCGAACGGCTCGCCGACCATGCCGAGGATCGCAGCATCCCCAGGGTACGGGACGCCAAACTCCTCGTATACCCGGCGCATCGTGGGGATGAACGAGGAGTCCGTTCGATACAGCGTACCGTCAAGATCGAAGATGAGCAGGGACGGACGAAGCGCTTCGTCGGGCATGGTGTCGAAACGATACGCCGGCGCGCGCGGCCGCTCAACACGCTGGGCGCTTACGGAGGCGATGCCAGCAAGGTGCCGAACAACCAGAACTCGAGGTCGTAAAGCCGACGCTGGACGATCGAGGGCACGGCGAACCCTCCCCCGAGCGCCAGGTCCGAGAACGCCACGGAATCGGAGACGACGACCACGCGTCCGGCTCCTGCCCGAGCCACGGAGGTGAAGATCGTCTGCGCCGGGCTGATCTCGGTCCGCGTGACCTCCCCACCCGAGAGGACGATGCTTCCGCTCTGCGCGGTCGCCAGAGAGAACCCGAACAGAGCGCAGTACGCGCCGAGGGCCTCTCGATCCCGCAGGGGATCCCCGAGCAGTACCAGGCTCCCCCCCTGGCTCCTGACGTAGTCGACGATGCGATCCCGGGACGGATCCGGCCCGCGGACCGGATTGAGGACAACGTACGGACGTCCTGCGACGAGGGGAGTGCGCTCGCTGACCAGCGTTGGGACGAGGCCGATGCGCTGCGTCCAGGTGAAGAACGTACCGAACGCCCCACGGGGGCCGAGCGGGTCGCTCATCGACGGCTGCGCGGCGATGCGGGCGAGGCTTGTCGAGGTGTCGAAGTACACGTACGGGATGTCGCGCCGCGGAGCCGGAACGGGGTACGCGGCCCGGTGATAGGCCCCGGTGACGGCGACGGCGGCTCCCCAGCCGAGAAGAGCGCCCACGAGGGCGAGCCCGACGGCGCACCTCCCTCCCGAGGCTCCGAGGGCGAGGCCGATCGCCGCGAGCAGCCCGCCGATCGCGGCGGCGATCGGCTTCCAGCCCGGGAGAGGGTTCTCGCGGCGAAGGTACTCCATCGCTCCGAGGAGGAATCCGGTGTATCCATCCATGTGCAGACTGAAGTTGGAGAAACACGTGCTGTCGGTGAAGACGACGACCCGGCCGCGTCCCGCATCCACCGCGGCGGCTTGGAGGAACTCGCCGAAGGTGGAGGTCAAGGCAAAGCGATCCGCAGGGAAGAAGTTGCGGGTCGAGTAGTCCGCCGCGTGGGCGAGGAGCCGCGAGTCATGGATGAGCGGCAGGGCGAACGGCCCGCCGCGGACGGTGCATGACGTCAGGAAGTCCAATTGCGGCACGTGCTGGAACACCGGGTCGATTGCGTCGCGGGGCTCGTAGACCGTGAACCCGCCATCCCGAAGTCGGTACGTGGCATCGTACCCCAGCGTCAGGCCGAACGACGCCAGCACGGGATTCAGAACGCTGGTTGTGCCGAAGACGTTGGTGTGGTCGCCGACCACGAACAGCCCGCCGCCTCGGCGAACGTGGGCCACGATGGCTGCCTGCTCCTCGGAGGTGTAGGG